>CAJMBB010000110.1 GCA_905211615.1 uncultured Collinsella sp.
GCCCGCTGAGCTGGGCCTATGCCGGAATCTCTCCCACAGAAACCACCGAAGAGCCGCTTTTTATCGGGCATACGACTTCACCTCCCCCAGTGCATGCAACATGCTAGAAACCGCTTACGTCCGAACGCTCCCAGCTAGCAACCTGGTCGGGAGACACCGTACCCAGCGCCTCGAACTTCCAGGAGCCGCCCGCCTTCAGATGATTGGTGTTTGCAAGAGCCGTTCCAACCTGGTTGCCATCGGCATCATACAGAACATACTCAATCTGAATGTAGCTCTTTTCCTTGTCCGTGTTATTGGTCAGCGTGCCCGTGATCTTATAGGCAAACTGATTGGAGGTGTCTTCAGCCTCGTCAGCAATGGTATACGGTTCTTGCGGTTCTTTTTGCTCCTCAGCCTGCTGTGTCGTCTCGGCAGGTTTTGCCGAATCGCTCGCAGACGAATCGGTTGAATTGCCACCCATAGAGCCCACGGCACCGACGATAACCAGCACCACGATGACGCCTAGGACAATCTTGCCGATCGGCTTCTTTCCCTCTTTTGCCATTATTCATCCTTCCTACGATCCGGCTACCGTGCCGGCACACAGCACATCGTAGGAAGGATTGAATTTGAATTCATTAGCTGAGAGCTAAGGTTGCGGTAAACGGCCAATGCAGCTATCCAGACGCCGAGCAAACGCACTTTGCGTGACCGTCTGCTGGCAGCGCATCAACCCACCGTGACGGATTTCCCGGTAAAGGCACTGATCATCAACAGGGCAAAGAACACCAGGTAGCTGACACTCAGCGGGTACGCAGTGATCAGGAATACGACCCAGCCGACATTGGTTTTACCGTCGGCACGGCGTTGCCCGCGATTGCGGCAGAGCCAAATCGTCACGCCGATGGCAGTGATAAACAGTACGAGTGCCGCCGCAGCCAGCCCAGCAAGCACAAACATCACGCCAATGCTCACAGCAATGACCGGAAGTAGCAGCAAACCACACCCGCATCCACCCGGACTATATACGGCAGATTGCCGACGTCGCCTCATCGTCACTCCATCACGAGCAATCGTTTGTAGACATCGAGGCCCTTGAGTAGGATTTCCTCGTCAAAGAGCATGGTATCGGTATGCAGAGCGCTCGTGGCATAGGCGGGGCAGCCATCCGAATCGCTCGGGTTTTCTTGACCCTCCGGCACGCCCGTGCCCAGCAAGAAGAACACGCCCGGCAGATGACGCTGATAGAACGCGAAATCCTCGGCGATTAGCAGTGGCTCGTCCACAAGTTGCAGCTCGGACAAGGCAGGCGCAATGTGGGCGAACAGCTCGGGGTCGTTATCGACCGGCGGATAGCCCTCGGCAAAGTCGAGGTCGTACGTGCAGCCTGTTGCGGCGCAGGCCTCGTCCAACACGCGGCGCACGCCCTCGCGCGCACGGTCGAACATACCGTCCGTAAACACGCGCAGGCTGCCAGCCACATGGGCCTCCCCCGCCACCGCGTTGCAGACGGTACCGGCCTGCAGCAGGCCGAACTTACCGATACAGGGCTCGTCGGCACCCAACTCGTCCATGAGCTCGCGCTCGGAAACCAAGAACTTGGCAGCCGCCAATGCCGCATCGTGCGATTCGCCAACGGGAACGCCGTAGGTCTTGGCGATATGGATGCTCGTGCCATGGATATGAATGTGCGTCTCGCTTGAGCGCGCCAGCAGCGGACCGGGGCAGCTCGCCAACGTACCGGCGGGCAAATCGGGCCATACGTGGAAGCCAAAGATGCGATCTGCCCCATAGCGCTCGAATACGCCGCTCTCGCACACCGTCTTGGCGCCACCGGTCGTTTCCTCGGCCGGCTGAAACACAAAGAGCACGTTGCGCTTAATGACGCCCGGCTGCTCACGAATCGTGCGGTCGACATGTGTCGCGGCGGCAAGCGCCATGGCCATGTGTCCATCGTGTCCGCAAGCGTGCATCTTGCCGGGATGCGTCGAGGCAAAATCAGCTCCCGTCGCCTCCGCGATGGGCAGCGCGTCCATGTCGGCGCGAATCGCCGTGGCATGCGTAGCGCCCACACCGGCATCGAAGAAGGCACAAACGCAGCTCGGACACGGATGGGTCACCTCACAGGCGAGCGGCGCCAACACGCCCTCAATATAGGCGATAGTCTGCGGAAGATCGAAGTCGAGCTCCGGGATCCTGTGTAAGTCGCGCCGATAGCGACGGAGTTTTTGGAGCTCGGTCATAGAGAATCCCTTCGTGAGGCATATCTGTTGCAACTTATTGTGATACAGGATTGTGGCACACATGTTTCCAGCATATTGCTGCATTTTTTAAACGTTATATACGAATACTCTTGTTTGGTAAAGTGCAACGTGGTAGGGTCGTTACCACTTGATAGAGGCGCGGGCACGAAGAGCCGCGGGCGAGTCGGCAGACTTTGACCCTGCGGGGAGGCGAAACCCGCCGAACTGGGTTTTTCGGGCACGAACAACCTGGTGGGCCTGCGGGAAACACCCGCAGGACTGTCTGCAGCAATGCGGGAGCGCTATCCGGACATTGGGTCCACGCTATGCGGATTCGATGCGCCGATGGCGCCGTCTGGATAGCGAGGTTTACGGGACATGGCATTGACCCCCAACGAAGCGTATGCGGCCAAACAGCCGTTTGTGGACAAGGAAACGCTCGAGCATATCGTCGAGCAGTTCCCCACACCGTTTCATCTATACGACGAGGCGGGCATCCGCCGCAACATGCAAGAAGTGCGCGACGCCTTTGCATGGAACCCGGGCTTTAAGGAATACTTTGCCGTCAAGGCCAATCCCAACCCGGCGCTCATCTCCATTCTCAACGAATACGGCTGCGGCTGCGATTGCTCGAGCTATACCGAGCTCATGATCGCCCGCTCGCTGGGCATCACGGGACACGACATCATGTTCTCGTCCAACGACACGCCGGCGGCGGATTTTGCCCTTGCAGATAAACTGGGTGCCATCGTCAACTTTGACGACATCAGCCATATCGAGTTCTTTGAGCGCGTCGCGGGCCCCATCCCCAAGACGGTCAGCTGCCGTTTTAACCCGGGCGGCCTATTCCAGCTCTCTAACGGCATTATGGACAACCCCGGCGACTCCAAGTACGGCATGACCACCGAGCAGCTCTTTGAGGCTTTCCGCATGCTCAAGGCCAAGGGCGCTGTAAATTTTGGCATCCATGCCTTCCTTGCCAGTAACACCGTCACTAACGACTACTATCCCAAGCTCGCACGCATCCTCTTTGAGCTTGCCGTGCGCCTGGAGCGCGAGACCGGCGCACATGTCGCCTTTATCAATCTGTCCGGCGGCGTCGGCATCCCCTATCTGCCCGAGCAGCAGGCTAACGACATTCACGCCATCGGCGAGGGAGTGCACGCGGCATACGACGAGATCCTGGTTCCCGCCGGCATGAGCGATGTGGCCATCTGCACCGAGATGGGCCGCTTTATGATGGGCCCCTACGGCTGCCTGATCACCAAGGCCATCCACGAGAAGCAGATTTACAAGGACTATATCGGCGTGGACGCAAGCGCCGTCGACCTCATTCGTCCCGCTATGTATGGTGCCTACCACCACATTACGGTAATGGGCCAGCCGGGTGGCGCCGACAAGACCACAGCGCCCGTTACGGACACCTACGACATCACGGGTAATCTGTGCGAGAACAACGACAAGTTCGCCATCGATCGCGAGCTGCCGCATATCGACATGGGTGATGTGCTCGTGATCCACGATACCGGCGCGCATGGCTACTCCATGGGCTACAACTACAACGGCCGTCTGCGCTCCGCCGAGGTCCTGCTGCGCCCCGATGGCTCGGCAGATCCCATTCGTCGCGCCGAGCGCCCGGGCGATTACTTTGCCACGCTCGACGTGCTGCCGAGCGGCCGAGAGCTGCTGGCCAAGTCGCGCGCCGAAAGTGCCCGCCGTCGCGCCCAAGACGAGCGCCTGGCCGTCGCCGCTCAGTGGAACAAACGCATCCAGGTCGCGGAAGCGAAGGAGAAGAACATGGACATCCGCAATCTCGAGGGCTCAATCGTCGCCCTTGTTACGCCATTTAAAAAGGACGGCAGTGTCGACTTTGACGCACTCGAGCGCCTTATCGATTTCCACCTGCAAAACGGCACCGACGCCATCCTCACCCTGGGCACCACCGGCGAGAGCGCCACGATGACCGATGACGAGGACAACTCCGTTGTCGCCGCCGTGGTCAAGCAGGTTGCAGGACGCGTCCCCGTCATCGCCGGCTCGGGCTCCAACTCCACGCAAACCATGCTCACCAAGTCGCTCACCTACCAGGGTTTGGGCGCCGATGGCCTGCTGCTCATTACCCCCTACTACAACAAGTCCAATGAAGAGGGCATCTATCAGCACTTTAAGACCGTCGCCGACGCCGTGAACATCCCCTGCATCCTGTACAACATCCCCGGCCGCTGCGGCTGCGGCATCAGCGAGCGCAACGTAGAGCGCCTGGCCGCGCACCCCAACATCATGGGTATTAAGGAAGCCTCGGGCAACGTCGCCTACGCGGCCAAGATCGCTCACCTGCTGTCCGACGACTTCCGCATGTATTCGGGCGAGGACGCGCTGACCGTACCTCTCATGAGCCTGGGCGCCTCGGGCACCATCAGCGTGTGGGCCGATGTTCAGCCGCAGCTCGTGCACGACATGTGCCGCGCTTATCTGGACGGCGACGTGGCACGTGCCCGCGATATCCAGATTGCCGGCCAGCCGCTCATCAACGCCCTCTTTAGTGAGGTCAACCCCATCCCCGTTAAGGAAGCGCTCGCCCAGATGGGTATGATCGAAGCCAACTATCGCATGCCGCTGTGCCCCATGGCAGACGACACGCGCGCCGCACTTACCGACGCTCTGAAGGGAGCTGGTCTGCTTGATTAAGACCGTCATTATGGGAACGGGCCGCATGGGCTCGCTCATCCGCACCACCGCCGAAGGCGTTGTCGACGCCGCCGGTCAGCACGTTTTTGATATCGTCGCCCAGATTGGCTTCGATTTGAGCGAGCTCGAGAACGCACCGGCCGCCGATGTAATCATCGACTTCTCGAACGTCGTTACCTTCGATGCCGTCGTCGCCTATGTCGAGCGCACGGGCGCCGCGTTGGTCTCGGGCACCACGGGCTACACCCCCGAGCAGATGGACCGCCTGCGCGAGCTTGGTCAGAACGCCCGCGTCATGCACTCGGGCAATTACTCCATCGGTATTGCAGCCCTGCGTCATCTGGTTGCGCAGGCCACACGCGAGCTGCCCGGCTTTGACTGCGAGATCGTCGAGACGCACCACAACCAAAAGGTCGATGCCCCCAGCGGCACAGCCAAGTTGCTGCTCGATGCCGTCGTCGAAGCCGAGCCCGAGGCAGGCTACCACCCCGTCTATGGCCGCGAGGGCATGTGCGGCGCGCGCGACCCCAAGGAGATCGGCATGCACTCGCTGCGCGGTGGCACCGTCGCCGGCGTGCACGAGGTAAGTTTCTTTGGCCAGGACGAGGAAGTCACGCTCACCCACCGCGCCACGAGCCGTCAGATCTTTGTCAACGGCGCCTTGGCAGCCGCGCAGAAGCTCGTCACCCGTGAGCACGGCTTCTATACGTTCGACCAGGTCATGTTTGCCTAACCAGGAATCAACCGAATCCACCCAAAGGAGAGATAGCAAATGAGCAACGCAGCCGAGATGGATGCACAGGAGATTATCAACTACATCGCCACCGCGCCCAAAAAGACGCCCGTCAAGCTGTATGTGCGCGAGAAGCCCGGCATGAAGGTTGCCTGGGGCGATGCGCATGTCTACGGCGGCCGTCGTGGCAAGACCGTCTTTGGCGACTGGGAAAAGCTCAAGGTCATCCTGGACGCCAATGCCGATTCCATCGATTACTACGACGTTGAAAACGATTGCCGCAACTCCGCCGTGCCCATGCTCGACCTTAAGGGTATCAACGCCCGCATCGAGCCGGGCGCAATCATCCGCGACCGCGTCGAAATTGGCGACCGTTCCGTCATCATGATGGGCGCCATCATCAACATCGGCTCCGTTATCGGCGAGGGTTCCATGATCGATATGGGCGCCGTGTTGGGCGGTCGCGCCACCGTGGGCAAGAACTGCCACATCGGCGCCGGCACCGTGTTGGCGGGCGTCGTTGAGCCCGCGAGTGCCACGCCCGTCATCATCGAGGATGATGTCATGATTGGCGCCAACGCCGTGGTCCTGGAGGGCGTGCGCGTGGGCAAGGGCGCCGTCGTGGCTGGGGGG
>CAJMBB010000111.1 GCA_905211615.1 uncultured Collinsella sp.
CAGCCGCTGCTTGGCGGTCGCCAGGCGCGCGGTCGCCCCGTCGTAGGCGCCGGCGAGGTCCCTGATGCCTTCGACCTCGGGGGAGGGGACCCATGCGGGGGAGATGTCGTGGGCGAGTATCGCCTTGGCCATCCTGGCGGCGTCGTTCCTGTCGTTCTTGGAGGCCGAGTCGGCGGCCGACCTGGGGATCTTCGAGACCGCGGCGACGACGCACTCGACGCCGAGCCCGGCGAGCTCCCTTTGCGGGGCGAAGCCGAGGTAGCCGCTCTCGTAGGCCGCGAGCGACGGCCCGGGGAACCCATCCATCCACCCGGCGATCTCGCCCCAGGGGTTGCCGGGGAACCTCCTCGTCACGGCCTCGCCGGTGTCCGCGTCGAGGGCGCAGACGGTGGTCGACCTCAGGTGGACGTCCATCCCGAACGCGGTAGAATACTTTGGCATGGGAGCCTCCCAACCTCGTTGCGGCGCGGCTGCGCCTATGGCACTTCGACATCATTGTCGCAGCCCCGACCCGCGGTCACGAGCGGGGGCTCCTGTCTTTTTAGCGCCCTCGGATTGGGTCATAGTGTCTGTCGTTGCCAAGGCATCAGCGTTGCTGTGGCTGTCGGAAATGATCCGTTGTCGCAAGGGGCAGGTTTCCTTTGCACCAGTTTCTGTCGAGTCGGTGCTTCTTGCGGGTTGCCCGTATAATGGTTTGCGTATGAACCGCAACCAAGGAGTTCCAGTTTATGGACCAGAGCCTTTTTAAATTCGATCTGATCGCCGAGGATCCGACGACGCATGCGCGTGCCGGCGTGCTGCATACCCCGCACGGCGACATCGAGACGCCGATCTTCATGCCCGTGGGCACAAAGGCAAACGTCAAGGGCATTCCTACCGAGACCGTCAAACAGCTCGGCGCCCAGATCGTGCTTGCCAATACCTATCACCTGTCCATGCGTCCCGGCGAGGACACCATCGCCGAGCTGGGCGGCCTGCACAAGTTTATGAACTGGCACGGCCCTATCCTCACCGATTCGGGCGGCTTCCAGGTGTTCAGCCACAACGATGCCGTCAAGCTCACCGACGAGGGCGTGCGCTTTATCGTCAACGACTATGACGGCCGCCATGTGTTCTGGACGCCCGAGGACAACATGGAAATCGCCATGAAGCTCGGTTCCGACATCTGCATGCAGCTCGACCAGTGCCCGGGCTATCCCGCCACGCGCGCCTACGTTGAGCGCGCCGTTGAGCTGTCGAGCATGTGGGCCGAGCGCTGCTATAAGGCGCATACCCGCGACGACCAGGCGCTCTTTGGCATTGTTCAGGGCGGCATGCACCTAGATCTGCGCCTGCGCTCGCTGCGCCATCTGGAGGAGTGCGGCGACTTCCCCGGTTACGGCATTGGCGGCTACTCGGTGGGCGAGGACCACGAGACCATGTTCGAGACCCTGGCACCACTCGTAAGCGAGTACATGCCCAAGCACAAGCCGCGCTACCTGATGGGCGTCGGCAACCCGACCACCCTCGTGCGCGGTGTGGGTGTGGGCATCGACATGTTCGACTGCGTGCTGCCGACGCGCACGGGCCGCATGGGTACGGCGTTCTCCAGCGAGGGTCGCCTCAACTTCCGCAACGCTCGCTTTGCGCACGACGATGGCCCCATCGATCCCACCTGCACCTGCCCGGTGTGCACGGGCGGCTACAGCCGCGCGCTCATCCGCCACATGGTCACGCAGAAGGAGATGCTCGGCGGCATTTTGCTGTCGATGCACAACATCTACTACCTGCTCAACCTTATGCAGCGTGCTCGCCAGGCCATTATCGAGGGCCGCTATGGCGCATTCGTGAGCGATTGGATGAACAGCCCTGCGGCGGTGGATTACTAAGGGCGACAGACACGCTTGCAGAGCGTGGACAACGGCAATGGTCGAGCGCCAGCCGGTCGTCGCATTCGCTGACACCGGCTGCGCGACCGCTGACCGATAGCTTGCAAGTGCTTGATGCATCGTGGGTACCATACCGAATAGTTGATGCTCGGGCGGGTGTTTGACGCATGGCGTCGACCCCGCCCGTTTTCTTTTTCTCGATAGGAGTACCCATGATTAAGAATGAGAACGTCGAGGGCGAGCCTGCCTACGACGAGACGTACCGCCGCGGCCCCGTGGTCATGCGCGGCCCCATGATTCCCAAGGACAACACCTACGCCAACCTGCTGGCGCCCGAAGATTCGACTGACTGGCTGCATGCCGATCCCTGGCGCGTGCTGCGCATTCAGGCCGAGTTTGTCGATGGCTTCGGCGCGCTTGCCGAGCTTGGCCCCGCAGTGACCATCTTCGGCAGTGCCCGCACGCCTAAGACCGATCCGCTCTACAAGGCGGCGCGTACCGTCGGGCGCAAGATCGCGCAACGTGGCGTGGCGGTCATCACCGGCGGCGGCCCCGGCATCATGGAAGCGGCTAACAGGGGAGCGGCGAGTGTCAACGGCAAGTCAGTTGGCCTAGGCATTGAATTGCCGCACGAACAGGGGCTCAACAAATACGTGAACCTCGGCATGGACTTCCGCTACTTCTTTGTGCGCAAGACCATGTTCGTCAAATACAGCTCGGGCGCCATCGTGTTTCCCGGAGGTTTTGGTACGCTCGACGAGATGTTCGAGGTACTCACGCTGGTACAGACGCACAAGGTCAAGCGCATGCCGCTCGTGCTGGTGGGCAGCGAGTACTGGCAGGGCCTGTTCGACTGGCTCAACGGCCCGGTGATGAGCGCCGGTATGATCAGTCCGCTCGATCCGGATCTGGTACACATTACTGACGACCTCAACGAGGCCGTCGACATCGCCCTGAGCGGGCTGATGTAGAGTAGCTAAAATGGGACGGGGCTAAAAAGACTGGTCTGAAACGTTTGATACCAGTCTTTTTAGCCCCGTCCCAAATGAACTGCTTCTAAGTTGCGGTGGAATAGGGATTGATTGGCGGCTGAAGAGCCAAAAACAGTCCCTATTTCACCGCAAGTGGTAAAGGTGCCCCTAGTGGATGGGCTGGTAGCGGGGGCAGTAGCTGATGGCGATGGCGTCGACGCCTACATGGGTGGCGATGGTGCAGCCGATGGGGCCGGTGCCGGCGTCTACGTAGTCCTGGCCTGCGAGTGCCTCGTCGACAAGCTCCTGCTCCTCGGCGGCACCGGTCGTGAGCACGCGCACGCTGGAGCCCGGATGCTCGGCCAAAAACGCGAGGCAGTCTGCCATGGTGTTGGCGACGATGCGCTTGGCGCCGCGGCCCTTCTTGATGGCCTTGATCTCGCCCGACTGCCACTCCGGCGAAACGGCCAGGCGAATATTGAGCATCTGCGTGAGCTGGCCGGCGAGCTTGGGCGCGCGGCCGTTCTTGACGAGGTTCTCGAGCGTGCGGGGAATCAGCAGCAGGTGCGCGTCGGTCAGGGTCGCGCGGATCTGTGCCTCGGTCTCGTCCAGGCTGCGGCCGTCCTCGCGCATGGCGAGCGCGTACTCCACCAGCAGGCCCTCGGCACCCGAGCCGGTGCGCGAATCGATGCAGCGCACGTCGAGCTCGTGGGTCTCGGCGACCAGGCATGCGTTGGAATAGCAGGCGGACCACTCGCTGCACAGCGAGATAAAGATCGCGCTGTCGTGGCCATCGGCGCGCACGCGGTCAAACAGCGCCTTGAACTCGCCGGCACTCGGCTGCGAGGTATGCGGCAGCTGCTCGGAGCCGGCCATGCGGGCGACGTACTCCTGGGCGGTGATCTGTACCTGGTCGAGCAGGTCCTCGCCTTCGATAATCACATGCAGCGGAATGACGTAAATGCCGAGCTCTTGGGCGCGGGCGGGGGAGATGTCCGACGTGGAGTCGGTTATGATGGCAAAAGACATAATTGCACCTTTCGTTGGGGCGCGACGGCGCCGCCTTCTGAGAGCAAAGTGCGACAAGTATAGTGGAGTTGCTCTACATTGCTAGGTTCAATTGTTGAATAGTCAACAGTTTGAAGTGTCGGTGTGGAAATCATCAACTGGGGAAGAGGAATGCCGATGGAGGCGTTGGAGATATGCAGGCGGCCGGTTGTGCTGTTCGATTTTGACGGCACGGTGGCCGATACGGGCCGGGCGGTGATGACCTCGACGCGCAAGACGTTGGCTGCGCGCGGGTTTTCGGAGGCGCAGATGGGTAACCTGCGCCGCATGATCGGGCCGCCCCTGTGGAAGAGCTTTCACGACTTTTATGGCTTCTCCCGCGAGGAGTCGCTTGTGGTGGCTGACGAGTACCGTGCCTTTTTTGATGAGCTGGGACCTGAAGAGTATCCCGTGTTCGATGGAATCCCCGAGCTGCTCGATGGCCTTGTCGCGCAGGGGCATCGCTTGGCCGTGGCGACGTCACGCATGGAGGCAAAGTGCATTGACATGGTGGGCGAGCTCGGGCTTTCTCAGTTTGAGGCGGTGGTTGGCATGAATCCGCCGCAGGGACGCGAGACCAAGGCCGATTCGGTCCGCGATGCCCTGGCGGCGCTCGGCGCGACGGCCGACGATGCCGTGATGATCGGCGATCGCTTTAACGATGTGGAGGGCGCGCACGCGATGAGCGTGCCGTGCATTGGTATCTATTCGGGCGCGGCGGCGCCGGGCGAGCACGAGGCGGCGGGTGCCGATGCAGTGGTGCACTCGGTGGCCGAGCTTGCTAAACTTTTCGCTATCTAATAGACGTAATGTGAGGGGCGGGCGTACCCGTCGCTCATTGGTAAGGAGGTCGTTCATGAATCAGGTGGAGCAGAGCGTTGCCGAGTATGTCGACGAGGTCTGGGAGGATGTCGTCGCCGATATCGAGCAGCTGGTGAGTTATCCGTCCGTGGCAGTTGCTGCCGATGCAGGGCCCGGCGCGCCGTTTGGCCGCCCGGTCCGTGACGCGCTCGACTGCGTGCTCGGCATTGCGCAGAAGCTCGGCTATCAGACGAGCGACGATGAGGGCTATGTGGGCATTGCCGATATCCCTGGCTGCGGCGACAAGCAGCTCGCGACCATCTGCCACGTGGACGTGGTGCCCGCCGGCCCCGGCTGGAACACCGACCCGTTTGCGATGGAGCGTCGCGAGGGCTGGCTGCTCGGCCGTGGCGTGATCGACGACAAGGGCCCGGCGGTGTTGTCGCTTTATGCCGGCGCGTACCTGCTCAAGCACGGCATTGTGCCGCGCTATACCTTCCGCGCGCTGCTGGGCTGCGATGAGGAAGTGGGCATGTCCGACGTTCACCATTATCTGGAGAACCACGCAGACCCCGACTTTTTGTTTACGCCCGATGCCGAGTTCCCGGTCTGCAATGCCGAGAAGGGCCAGTTTGGGGCGACGTTTGTGAGCCCTAAGATCGATGGCGGGCGCATCGTATCGTGGAGCGGTGCCGAGGCGAGTAACGCTATCCCGTCGCAGTCCATCTGCGAGCTCGCGATTGCCGCCGATGAGCTGCCGGCGCCGGTCGAGAATGCTGACCGCCTGGAGATCACGGCTCTCGACAATGGTCATGTGCAGATTTTCGCCCACGGTATTGGCGGTCACGCCTCGATGCCCGAGGGGACGATCAATGCCGTCGGCCTGATCGTGTCGTATCTGCGCGAGGCCGAGGACGCGTTTGGTGCACGCGACGAGCGCCTGCTGACGCCTGCCGAGCACGAGTTCGTCAAGTTCCTGGCCTTTGTGCACGCGGATGCCTATGGCCGCGGCCTAGGTATCGATGCGACGAGTCCGGCGTTTGGCCCGCTTACCTGTAACGCTGGCGTCATCCGCGTGGCGGATGGCCACATCGAACAGGTCATCGACGTGCGCTTCCCCGATAGCACAAGTGCCGATACCATCCGCGAGCAGCTCGAGCCGCTTGTCGGCCGCTTTGGCGTGACGTGCCAGCTGGGTCGCGCGAAGGTGCCGTTCTCGGTCTCTGCCGATGATCCGGCCGTGAAGGCGCTTATTTATACCTATAACGAGTTCACCGGCAAGCATGCCGAACCCTTTGCCATGGGCGGCGGCACGTACGCGCGCAACTTTGCCCGCGCCGTCTCGTTTGGCCCCGAGGAGACCGACCTGGAGCTGCCCGCATGGGGTGGCCAGATGCACGGCCCCAACGAGTGCGCCAACGAGGAGCAGCTCAAGCAGGCGCTCAAGATCTATATTGTTGCGATCCTTCGTTTGAATGAATTAGAGCTTTAAGGTTTCGCGGTTTCCCAATTTAAGTTGCGGTGGAATAGTTCCTAGAAGGGGGTGCGGACGATTTCTTGGACCGCGCCTAGGCGTATCCAAGCTTCCTGCG
>CAJMBB010000112.1 GCA_905211615.1 uncultured Collinsella sp.
TCAACGATATGGCACCGTGGGGACACATGTATGTCAATCCTGGTCTAACAGAGCCTTATCGAATCCCAGGTTCTGGCTCACGCCCTTGAGCGTGTGCGCTGCCATAAACGCACCTTCGGCGTCTCCCGCCGCCATGGCGGCCTCCAGCTTGTCCATGCTCTCGTCATCCAAAAACTTGAGGGCAAAGCGGGCAAGCATTTCCCCGCCCATCAGCCGAGCGCACGCGTCATCATAATTAGCGCCGATCTTCTCATACGCCTCACGCATGGAAATCATGGATTAAAAACTCCTTTGGTCAAACTAAATCGTAGGAAACGCGACGACATCGGCGGGGCGTGCCAATGTCTCGGCAATTTGGTCTTGCACCTCGAGCAAACAGTCGAGCAGCAACGGGTTAAAGGTGCCGCACTTACCGTCCAGGATCATCTTAATCGCTTCCTCGTGCGGGATAGCGTCCTTGTACACGCGCACGCTCGTCAGGGCATCGTACACGTCGGCCACCGAAACCACCTGTGCGGCAATGGGAATTTCGTCGCCCTTAAGGCCATCGGGATAACCCTTGCCGTCCCAGCGCTCGTGGTGCCAACGCGCAATCTGGTACGCATATTCCATAAGCGCATTGCCGGCGTGATGGCTACCCAGCTCACGCAGCATGTCGGCGCCGATCGTGGTATGCGTCTTCATAATCTCGAACTCCTCGGGCGTAAGGCGTCCGGGCTTGTTGAGAATCGCATCGTCAATCGACATCTTGCCGATATCGTGCAGCGCCGGAGCCAGGGCGATCGTGGAGCGTTCCTCATTGTCGAGGGAGATCGTGCCGCTACGCTGGACCAGACAGCCAAGCAGCAGCTCGGTCAGCTTTTCGATATTCGTAACGTGCCTGCCGCTCTCGCCGTTACGAAGCTCCATGACGCCGGCCATGATGTCGATGAGCATGCGACTGTTCTTGACGCGCTCGTTGTACTGCTGGGACAGCAGGTTCGTCAGGCGGCGCTGTTTGGCGTATAGGCGGATGGTGTTGCTCACACGGCGGCGCACGACACGGGAGTCAAACGGGCGGTTGATATAGTCCGAGGCGCCCAGCTCGTACGCGCGCAGAACCATATCATCGGAATCTTCGCTCGAAATCATGATGACGGGCAGATTGTCACTAACCGATCGGCGCGATAGATCGGCCAGCACCTCAAAGCCGCTTACGCCCGGCATGACAATATCCAGCAGCACGAGCGACAACTCATCGCCATAGCGGTCGACCATGTCGAGCGCCGCACGACCGTGGTCGGCCTCGAGGATGCAATACTCGTCCTTGAGCATCTCGCTGAGAATGGCTCGGTTCATCTCGGAGTCATCGACAATAAGCACCAAAGGCTTTTCGCTTTGGAAGGCCTCGATGGAATCGGCATCGGTCACGACCGTACCGGCTTTTGCCTTAGCGTGGCTCAATAACTGGACAGCGCGGCCAACGCCCTCATCGACCGTCTCGCCATGAATGCGAACGCCACCAACACATGCCGTCAAGCTCACGTACTCATGGCCCGGAATAATCGTGGAATGAACGGCATCGGATACCTGACGCAAGCGACGGGCGAAGTCATCGGAGGGAATATCGGGCATGACGGCCACAAACTTGTCGCAGCCATAGCGCACAAGCTCGTCAGTCGAACGAATTCCGCTGCGTATGGCTGTCGCCACAGCACCGAGCGCAAGGTCACCGGCATGACGGCCACACGTATCGTTGAAGACCCTAAAATCATCAAGGTCGATCATCGCAACGCCGGCATTCATGCGGGCGCTACGGAGCTTTTCCTCGTAATATCGACGATTGCGCACACTCGTCAGCACGTCGGTGTAGACAAGGTCCTCTTCTGCAGCCTCTTGCCCATCGATCGGACGCACCATCAGCAGGACGTGAGGCTCGCCCTCGACTTTCAGAGGACGCAGGCGAGCGCGGTACTCGGTACCATCATTGAGCAGCTGCTCCGATACATCATCGGAACCTGCCAAGGCCTCAAGACTCGACTGGCGCAGACAAGGGCACCGATTGCCGGCGAGCAGGCAGTTAGGCTCGCTCTTAATCTGATCGGCCGACAGCAAACGCACCACGGGGTAGGTCTTCGCGACGCGGGCGACCTCAGCGGCAGCCTCCTCGTCGGTTAGATTGACCTCGTGATTATTGAGCATATGGGGCCCTTCCTATCGTTACGCACAGCAACGGTGCATATCAATTGGTACAAGGGTAACATCTAACAGCTGAAGGCAAACGCGCGATTATCGTTACATTTTTATGACCTGGCAAGCGGCGGTAATGGAGCCGCGGACGCGCGGTTATGGGCGCATTCGTTAACAATGACGAAACGCTAACAGCCCCTCTCCCCGCAGGTCGTCGAGCGCGCTAACGCTCCAAGACATCGCGAACGGCGTTTGCCGCCGTAACGGGGCGATCGCGCAGACCGTTATGTGCGCCCGGGATCGTCACGAGAAGGCAATCGAGATATTCGGCAGCCGCTCGCGTACCAGCCTCGCGGGGCGTACCGACCGAAAGCTCGCCCAAAAACACGGCCGACACTGCCTTTGACGCGCGGGCGCGCTCCCAGTCGGGAGCATATGTCATATTTGTTCCGTATTCATTGGCCATGAAGCAACGACCATTGCGCAGGGCATGTTTGGCTTCCGCTTCGGTCGTCCCAGGAGCCTCGGGGTCCAAGTCGCCGAGGGCTCCCAAGAAAAGCCGGAGCGCCCTTGAAACCTTTCCAGCCGCAATCATATCGAGCAAAACCGGAGCTGCGCCCATGCCGACGCCTTCGGCCGACACAGCCGGCTCGTGCAGAATCGCACGGGCGACGAGATGGGGTTCGGTGCGAAGAAGCTCCAGCGCCACCAACGTACCGGCGCTGTGCGCAAGCACATTTGTCGGAGCGCCAACGTGTTCGATCACGGCCTGCAGGTCGGCGGCCTGAGTGGCAAGATCATAGCTGCCGTCTGCCGCTTCGCTGCTGCCACCACAGCCGCGGCGATCGTAGGCAATTACGCGGTAGTTGCGGCTGAGCTCACAAGCGATGCCGTCGAAAAATGTGCCGTCGACACAAGCACCGTGCACGCACACCAAGGCAGGAGTATCAGGCGACACATCCGGGCCGGCATATTCGCGACAGGCAATCGTGGTGCCCGCATTCTCGACCGTAAAATCCATGTTGTGCCCCCATCATCAACGCCCATCCAGTTGCGCGTCAGTACGGCTGGATAGACCCGCATTGCCTTACGCCTTGTTAACAGATTAACTGTACCCGACCCGAGGCTTTTCATGGCACGGCATAATGAGCGACGTGAAAAAACGAAACTTGTAAAGCAAGGGCCCGCACCTTGCTTTGGAGCCGATGCTATGCTTAGGCACAATTGTCTTGAGGAGCATATGCCTATGTCTACGTTTTTGAATGCCAGCCCCATCTTTGGGCCCGTTCGCAGCCGTCGCCTTGGTCTCTCGCTCGGCGTCAACATGATGCCGGCCAGCGGCAAAATCTGCACGTTCGACTGCATTTACTGCGAAAACGGCCTCAACGCCGAGCGCCCCTGCCATGAGCCGTACAACACAGCTGCCGTGGTACTCGACGCGCTCGAGGCAAAGCTGCGCGAGATGGCAGCCGAGGGCGAGCTCCCCGATGTGATCACCTTCGCAGGAAACGGCGAGCCCACCGCCGCACCGGAGTTTCCCCAGGCGATTGCCGGCGCCGTCGCGCTGCGCGATCAGCTGGCCCCAAACTCCAAAATCGCCGTGCTCTCCAACGGTACGCGCGCCGACCGCCCCGAGGTGCACGATGCGCTCATGATGGTCGACGACAACATCCTCAAGCTCGATACGGTCGATCCGGCATTTATCCAGCTGCTCGACCAGCCTGTTGGCCCCTACGACGTCGAGCACCAGATTGAGACGTTCGCAAGCTTTGACGGTCACGTTATTATCCAGACGATCTTTTTGACCGGTGAGTATCTGGGCAAGCCCATCGACAACACCGGCGAGGAGTACGTTGCCCCCTGGCTCGCGGCACTTGAGCGCATTCGCCCACAAGAAGCGACCATCTACACGGTGGCTCGCGAGACGCCGGTCGCCGGCCTTGCCAAAGCAGCGCCCGAGGCCCTCGACGCCATCGCCGCGCGCGTGCGCGCCCTCGGCATTCCCTGCCAGGTGAGCTACTAGCGCGCAGCTGCCCTGTGAGTGGGCTATACTAGCTGCGAATGAAAGGAAGTTAGCCATGTTTGACAATGGACCCGTGCCCGGCCGCAACGACGTCTGCTGGTGCGGCAGCGGCAAAAAATATAAGAAATGCCATAGCGCCTTTGATGAGCGCCTCGAGCGCTTGTGGGAAGAGGGCTGGGAGGTTCTGCCCCGCACGCTCTACAAGACGCCCGCCGATATCGAGGGCATCAAGCGCTCGGCCGCCATCAACGTGGGTGTGCTCGATTACGTAGGCGAACACATCGCCGCGGGCATGACCACCAACCAGATCGACCAGATGATCTACGACTACACCGTCGAGCACGGCGGCACGCCGGCCGATCTTAACTACGAGGGCTATCCCAAGAGCGTGTGCACCTCGATCAACGACGTCGTCTGCCACGGTATCCCCTGCGATGCGGACGTGCTGCACGAGGGCGACGTCATCAACGTGGACTGCTCCACGATTCTTGACGGCTACTTTAGCGACTCGAGCCGTATGTTCTGCATCGGCGAGGTCTCGGCCGAGCGCCAGCGCCTGGTCGACGTCACCCGCGCCAGCGTGGAGGCGGGCTTGGCTGCCGCTGTCCGTTATGGCCGAGGCCGTGCAAAAGACGGTCGAGGACGCCGGCTTTAGCGTGGTGCGCGAGTACGGCGGACATGGCATCGGTAAGGAGTTCCACGAGGACCCGTTTGTGGGCTTTACCACCGAGGCGCCCGATGTGGACACCATCATGGCTCCGGGCATGGTCTTTACCATCGAGCCCATGGTCAACGCCGGAGCGCCCGATATCAAGATTAGCAAGGGCGACGGTTGGTGCGTGCGCACCAAGGACGGCAGCGATTCGGCCCAGTGCGAGGTACAGCTCGTGGTGACCGAGGATGGTTACGAACTGCTGAGCTGGTAGCCGTGGATGCGCCGGGCTTCGCGATGGATATGTTAACCATCGCGAAGCCCGGCGTTTTATTTGAACGTTTTGCCTGATACAACCTGCCAAAATAAACCTGTCCCTTTTTGGCAGGTCGAGCGGAAAGGACTGCTTGTGAACATCCTGGTTTTGCTGCCCGTCAGCGACCGCCATCGCGCAATTCTTGAGTCGAGCGCTCCGGGCGAGGACTTTATCTACACGAGCGCCGACGCCGCCACGCACGAGCAGGTCGCCGATGCCGACGTGATCCTGGGCAACATCGACCCTGACATGCTCACGGCATGCAAGCATCTCCAGCTGTTGCAATTGCAAACCGCCGGCTATGACGACTACCTTGCCGCCGGCACCGTGCCGGTCGACGCCAAACTGTCTTGCTCGGTGGGCGCCTACGGCCAGGCCGTGAGCGAGCACATGTTTGCCATGGTGCTGTCTATGATGAAGCGCCTGCCCGGCTACCAGGACCTGCAGCGCGAGCATCGCTGGGAGGATTTGGGGCCGGTCACCTCGCTCAAAAACGCCAATGTGCTGGTGCTGGGCGCGGGCGATATCGGTGGCCACTTCGCCACGCTCTGCCGCAACATGGGTGCGCACGTCCGCGGCATCAAGCGCCATCCGCTCGTCTACCCCATTGTGTTTGAGGACATGGACGGCATGAATGCCCTGTCCGAGCGCCTGGCCGAGGCTGACATCGTCGCATCCTTTATGCCCAGCACACCCGAGACCCGCGGCCTGGCGAACGCCGAGTTCTTCGCCGCGATGAAACCGGGTGCCTTCTTTGCCAACGGCGGCCGCGGCGATCTTGTGGTTGCCGACGATCTGGTTGCCGCTCTTGAGTCCGGACACCTTGCCGGTGCCGTGGTCGATGTCACCGACCCTGAGCCACTGCCTGAGACAAGCCCACTGTGGGATGCGCCCAACATGCTCATCACGCCGCATATCTCGGGCTGGTTCCACTTGGAGGCTACGCTCGACAATGTGGTCGACATTGCCGCAGAGAATCTGCGTCACCTGCAGGCTGGCGAGACGCTCCGCTGCTGGATCGAACATTAGGGTTCCGCCGTTCTAACGAAC
>CAJMBB010000113.1 GCA_905211615.1 uncultured Collinsella sp.
GGAGAGAACGCTCCCGCAAACTGCCTCTTGACAACTTATAGGAGCGTCGGTTTTAATTTTGCATTTTTCGGCGTGGTCGAGGGTAACCGGTCAAACGTAGTAGATAGGCCCATTTCGTGGCAAGCGAGTCAACTCGGGGCACAGGGCAGCGAAAAAAGCCCCGTCCCAAATTGGCTGCTTTTGAGTTGCGGTGATATGCGGACTGGTTGAAGCTTCTGGCTTGTAAAACAGTCCGTATTTCACCGCAACTGATGAGGGGATGGGCTAGCGCAACAGGCCTGCTACTTCGCCGGCTAGGGTGATGGTGCCGGCGGCTACGAAAGGCTCGTCTGCGGCATCGAAAGCCGCGAGGGCCTCGGACACGCTGGGGTACACGCCCGCCAGCTTGTCAGCGTCCACCAAGGCAGCGAGCTCCTCTGCCGGCAGGGCGCGATCGGAATCGGTCTGCGTCACGACCACACGGGGGAAGGCCGGAACAAGCACGTCGACGATGCCCGCCACGTCCTTGTCAGCCAACGCCGCGCACAGCAGCGTGGGGCGATTCTCTACGCACGGGTCGATCTCGTCCAGCGCACTCACAAAGTTCTCGCAGCTCTGAGGGTTATGGCAGGCGTCGATCAGCTTGAGCGGATCGGTCCCCAGCACATCAAATCGGCCCGGCGTGGGGCAGCCCATAAGTGATGCATCGAGCTTGTCATGATCGAGCTCGCGACCCAGATACCCCTCGCACAGCATAATCGCGCACGCGGCATTCTGCGGCTGATAGGCCGGCTTGACCATGCCCGACGTATAGATCGCACGCGGCGTGGTACAGCTAAACTCAACCGTGTCGCCCACATGCGCCGGCACCTTAGTCGTGGCATGGTTCACCACCAGCGGCACCACACCGCACTCACGGCAACGGGCATCCATCACGCGATGAACGCTCGCCTCATGCGTACCCTCGCCCAAAACAACCAAGCGCCCAGGCTTAATAACCGCAGCCTTCTCACCCGCAATGGCCTCGAGCGTATCGCCCAAAATACGTGTGTGGTCGAGCCCAATGCCGGTAATGGCGACGGCCACGGGATCGGTCGCACTCGTGGCGTCCCAGCGACCTCCCATGCCAACCTCGAGCACGGCAACATCCACCGCGGCCTCGGCAAACACCACAAGTGCGGCGGCCGTCAGCAGGTCAAACGGCGTGATGGTATAGGCACGCTCCCCCGCCGCCAAGCGATGAGCATTCACACGACGCCCCGCCTCAACGGCAGCAGAAACGCCACGGGCAAACGCCTCGTCACTCACAACGCACCCATCAACCTCCATGCGCTCGGGATAACGCACCAGCTGCGGAGACGTATACAGCGCCGTCTTGAGCCCCTCGCCACGCAAGATAGCAGCCGAGAAACGCGTCGTAGAAGTCTTACCATTCGTACCGGCAACCTGAATGCAATCGAAATACTCATCGGGACGCCCCAACTCATCGAGCATATCGACAACCGTCTCGAGCAGAGGCCCAGCATCCCCAGAAATCCGCCCCGTATCAGCAGCAAGCCCCACAGCCTCATCAAACGAAAGCAAATCAAACGAAAAAGGAACGACATACGACCCAGAACGCTTAGCCATAACCCAAAGTCCCCTCAACATAAAAAGAGGCCCGTAATAAACAACGAGCCCCTCCCATTCAAAATCTCAGCCAAACACCGCTTTGCAGCGACCTGAAGGCCACAACCCAGTGGCCCTACCAGGCAGCGGACGCCCCCGTAACCGCTATGGGAGCGGTTTGGGGCTTTGCTCGATACAAGTTCCGCACGAGCCGAAGGCCACTTAATGTGGCCTTCGTGCGAGCAGGACTGTTCGCAGTAGCGAGCAATGCCCCAAACCGCGTCCCCCAGTACCGTCTACGAGAAGTCAGCCACCTGGGCAGTCAGCGCCGCCAGGATCTCCTTGAGCTCAGCTGCACGGTCCCTCTTCTTCTGGACCACCGCAGGCGCGGCCTTGGCCACAAAGCCCTCGTTGGCCAGCGTCTTCTCGCAGCCGGCGAGTTCCTTCTGGGCCGCGGCGATCTCCTTCTCCAGGCGCGCCTTCTCGGCCGAAAGGTCGACCTTGCCCTCGAGCACCACAAAGACCTCGACGCCGCTGTCGACCACGGCAATGCTCGCGGCCGGCTTCTCAACGTCGGTACCCATGATCAGCGAGGCGGTGTTGGCCAGCGGCTCGATGGTTGAGCGCAGGCTCTCGAGCTTCTCGATGTCCTCGGCACCGGCGCGCACGACCACGTCGAGCTCGGCCTTGGGGCTCAAGCGATAACGCGAACGCGTGGCGCGGGCGGCGGAAACGACGGTACGGCACAGCTCAAACGCGCGCTCGGCGGGCTCGTTAACGTACTTGGCGTAGTCGGCGGGCTCCGGCCACTTGGCGATCATGAGCGCCTCGGCGCGGTCCACGTTGCCCTCGGCGTCCAGATCGAGCACACTCGCCGGCATGTTGTCCCAGATCTCCTCGGTAACGAACGGCATGAGCGGGTGCATCAGGCGAATGGAGGTGTCGAGCACAAAGATCAGGTTGCGCTGCGCCTGCAGACGGCCCTCGCCCTTCAGGCGGGCCTTGGTGACCTCGACGTACCAGTCACAGACCTCGTTCCAGAAGAACTGCTGCACGCCGCGGGCCATATCACCAAAGGTGTACTGCTCGATGCCCTCGGTGACCATCTTCACGGCCTTGGCCAGGCGGCTGAACATCCACGCGTCGGCCGGCGTCTCAACGACGGGCTCGCCGGGCGTGTAGCCCTCCATGTTCATGAGCAGGAAGCGGCTGGCGTTCCAGATCTTGGTAACAAACGACTTGGCCTGGTCGGTGCGCGGGCTGTCGATGAGCTTCTTGGTCTTCTTGTCGATATTCGCGTCGAACTTGACGTCCTGGTTGTTGGTGCAGAGCGTCAGCAGGTTGTAGCGCATGGCGTCGGCACCGTACATGCCAATGAGGTCCATGGGGTCAACGCCGTTGCCCTTGGACTTGGACATGCGGCTGCCGTCCTTGGCAAGGATCGTCGGGTAGATGACAACGTCCTTAAACGGCACCTCGTCCAGGAAGTACAGCGAGCTCATGACCATGCGGGCGACCCACAGCGCGATGATGTCGCGCGCGGTGACGAGCGCCGTCGTGGGGTGATGGCCCTCGAGCAGCTCCGGCTTTTGCGGCCAGCCCTGCGTGGCGAAAGTCCACAGCTGCGAGCTGAACCAGGTGTCCAGCACGTTCTCGTCCTGATGCACGTGATGACCGCCGCACTTGGGGCACACGTCGGTGTCCTCGGTCAGAGCGTCCTCCCAGCCGCAGTCCTCACAGTAGAACACGGGGATGCGGTGGCCCCACCACAGCTGGCGGCTGATGCACCAATCCTTAAGGTTCTCCATCCAGGTGGTGTAGGTCTGCGTCCAGCGCGCGGGGTGGAAGGTGACCTTGCCGGAGTTGACGGCGTCGAGCGCCGGCCCCTTGAGCTTGTCAACGGCCACGAACCACTGCTCGGACAGCCACGGCTCAAGCGCGGCGTCGCAACGGTAGCAGTGCATGACGGAGTGATCGTGCTCCTCGACGTGATCGAGCAGGTCGTGCTCCTCGAACCACTTGATGACGGCCTCGCGGCACTCCTCGCGGGTCATGCCGGTAAACTCGCCATAGCCCTCGACTACCACAGCGTGCTCATCGAAAATGTTGATCTGCGGCAGGTCGTGGGCCTGACCCATGGCGTAGTCGTTAGGGTCGTGGGCCGGGGTGACCTTGACGAAGCCGGAGCCAAAGTTGGCGTCGACATGCCAATCCTCAAAGATGGGGATCTCGCGGTCGACAATCGGAAGCTTGACGGTCTTGCCCACGAAGGCGGCCTTCTCGGGGTCCTTCGGGGAGACGGCAACACCTGTGTCGCCGAGCATGGTCTCGGGGCGCGTGGTGGCGACGACGATGTAGTCCTGGCCGTTAACCGGCTCGGTCAACGGGTAGCGCAGGTGCCACAGGTGGCCCTTCTCGTCCTTGTACTCGGCCTCGTCGTCCGAGATGGCGGTGGTGCAGTTGGGGCACCAGTTGACGATGCGCTTGCCACGGTAGATCAGGCCGTCATGGTACCAGTCGCAGAACACCTTGCGCACGGCCTGGGCATAGTCCTCGTCCATGGTGAAACGCTCGTTGTCGAAGTCGACGGAGCAGCCCATGCGCTTGATCTGTTCGACGATGATGCCGCCGTACTCGTGGGTCCAATCCCAGCAAGCGTCGACAAACTTGTCGCGGCCGATCTCCAGGCGGCTGATGCCCTCGCTCTTGAGCTTCTTGTCGACCTTAGTCTGCGTGGCGATACCGGCGTGGTCGGTACCCAGCACCCAGCGCGTGGACTTGCCGCGCATGCGAGCCATACGGATGATGGCGTCCTGGATGGAGTCGTCGGTGGCGTGACCCATGTGGAGCTTGCCGGTCACGTTGGGAGGCGGAATGGTGACGGTGCAGTCGCCCACGCCCTCACGGCGCTTGTAGTAGCCACCGTCAAGCCACTTCTGCAGGATCGCCGGCTCGTTGGTCGACGGATCGTAGTTCTTGGGCATCTCTTCCATATATCTCTCCCTGTCCCGCCGGGGAGGAATGTAGGCCCGATTTTCGCTCGGTCAGGTCCTGGGCTCGCTCGAAGACCACATTAAGTGGTCTTCGGCTCGTGCGGAATCTACGAAAAACGGGCCTACATTCCTCCCCTTAGGTATCGATTACTTCAGTCTGATATGACTTCGCTGAGGCTTAAACAAACACACAGAATAACACAGGTAGTTGGGGTTATTGCGTATATATAAAATAGCCTCCGACCGCGGGTGGTCAGAGGCTATTTGCAAACACATTTTAGGCTGGTTTAACCGTAGATGCGCTGGGGCTGTTCTTCGCCCTTTACGGAGGCTTCGGTCACGATGACCTTGGAAACACCCTCCTCACTGGGCAGATCGAACATTGTCTGCTGCAGCACGTCCTCGCAGATGGAGCGTAGGCCGCGGGCGCCGGTCTTGCGAGCGAGCGCCATGCGGGCGATCTCGTGCAGAGCAGCGTCCTCAAACTCAAGATCGACGTCCTCGAGCTGGAACATCTTACGGTACTGGCGCACCACGGCGTTCTTGGGCTCGGTCAGAATCGACACCAGGTCGTCCTCGTCAAGCGCCTGCGTCTGGGTGACGACGGGCGTACGGCCCACGAACTCGGGGATCATGCCAAAGGCGTTGAGGTCCTGCGGGAGCACCTGACGCAGCAGGTCGTTCTCGTCGACCGAGGTGGGGCCGGCGATCTCAGAGTTGAAGCCCACGCCCTTGTTGCCCACGCGATCGGCAATGATCTTGTCCAGACCCACAAAGGCACCACCGCAGATGAACAGGATGTTGGTCGTATCGATCTGAATCAGTTCCTGCTGCGGATGCTTTCTGCCGCCCTGCGGAGGAACACTGGCAATGGTTCCTTCCAGAATCTTTAAAAGCGCCTGCTGTACACCCTCGCCCGATACATCGCGGGTGATAGATACATTTTCAGACTTCTTCGTAATTTTATCAATCTCATCAATATAAATGATGCCGTACTCTGCCTTGCTGACGTCGTAATCAGCCGCCTGGATGATCTTCAAGAGAATGTTCTCTACATCCTCGCCGACATATCCAGCCTCGGTCAGAGTGGTCGCATCCGCGATGGCAAACGGTACATTTAAGATCTTCGCCAGCGTCTGCGCCAGGTATGTCTTACCGGAACCGGTCGGTCCGAGCATCAGGATGTTGCTCTTCTGAAGCTCTACATCCTGCGTGGACTTGGACATAACTCTCTTGTAATGGTTATAAACCGCTACGGAGAGCACCTTCTTGGCGTCGTCCTGTCCGATGACATACTCATCGAGAAATTCTTTGATTTCCTTCGGCTTCAGCAGGTTGATTCCGCTGAAATCCGGTCCTTTTTCCTGATCGGCAAATTCCTCTTCCAGAATCTCCGAGCAGAGTTCGATACAGTCATCGCAGATATATACATTATCTGTGCCAGCGATCAGTTTTCTAACCTGATCCTGTGTCCTTCCGCAGAAGGAGCAGCGGATGGGGTTGCCGTTCTCGTCAAAGTTGTCCTGCATGTTACCGGCCATCCTAGGCGTCCTTCGCGGCGAGGTCGCGCGAGGTGACGATACGGTCGATCAGGCCGTAGTCAAGGGCCTCAGCAGCGG
>CAJMBB010000114.1 GCA_905211615.1 uncultured Collinsella sp.
TGGAGAGAACGCTCCCGCAAACTGCCTCTTGACAACTTATAGGAGCGTCGGTTTTACAAAGGAAGATATGCATTGTGCTCGGCCTGCGCCAAAAAGTCTACTCACTTAGCCCAAATCGAAGCCAAACGGATCAAAATCGAAACCAAATTGAGCCAGTCCACCGCAAAAAACGTTTGAACCAGTGCTTTTCGCGGCGGATTGACACTACAAAGCGGCCAAAATGTCGGTCAGATTGTCGATGACAACGTCGGCGGCGGACTGATCTAGGTTGACGCCCTCGTGCGGACGCAGCGCCAGGACGCGGGCGCCGGAGCGCTTGCCGGCCTCGATGCCCAAAGGCGAGTCCTCGATAACCAGGCATTCGGCAGGCTCCACCCCCAGCGCCTCCATGGCACGCAGGTAGATCTCGGGGTCGGGCTTAAACGCACTGCACTCGTGACCGCTGATGGTGTAGTCCAGCACGTCGGCGATACCGGCAATCCCCACCAGCTCGTCAATGAGCTCGCGATAGGACGAGCTTGCGATGGCGCACTTCACGCCGCGCTCGTGCAGCTTGCGCATCACCGGCTCCGTCTGCTCGTTGAGCAGCTCGGCATACGGAACGGGATGGTCTGGGCTGTAGACCTGCTTGTACTCCACGCGCAGGCGCTCGCGCAGCTCAACATCGTCAGGTACCAGCGACTTCCAAATGGCGGGCTCGTTAGACCCCGAAAGATCGGGGATCTCGTCAAAGTGAAAGCCCTTCTCCTCCATAAACGCCACGCGACGACGGTTGTAGAACCACTCGGTATCGACCAGCACGCCGTCCATGTCAAACAGCACTGCCTTGATCATACGCATCTCCTTTCGATAGCAAAAAAGGGGATGGGGCGCAAACCCCATCCCCTCTCAATCAACCCGTAAGGTCTACTTACTTGTGATTAGTAGGAAAGCTTCCACATGTAGCGACGCATGGTCAGCGGGTGCTGACGGGCCTCGGCGATCTGGTTGCCGTACTCGCGCATAACGGCGAGGTGCAGCAGCGGGTTGAAGTAGGTGACGACGCTCGCGGGCACGGCGTCAGCCAGGCCGTAGTCCTTGGAGTCGATCAGAGCGACCTTGGCGCCCATGCGCTCAAGGAAGGTGAGGGCGCGGGCGTCCATCGGACGGGTTGCGCCATCGGACATGAAGAAGACGTAGGGCTTACCCTCGGTGGAAACCTCGAACGGGCCGTGGAAGTACTCGCCGGTGTTGTAGGCGGCGGCGTCAATCCACTGCATCTCGGTGAACAGGAAGGCGGCGTGAGAGTAAGCCATCTTCTCGGAGGCACCAGAGGCCATGAAGTAAATCATCTTGTCGTCCTTGAAGTCCTCAGCGAACTTCTTGGCGAGCTTCTTGCAGGACTGAGCAGCGTTCTCGCAGAGCTCGAAGACGTTGGTGAGGCCGGTGATCATGTCCTCGTAGTGGTCATAGCCCTCGGTCTGCTGAAGGATCTCGACAGCAAGAGCGATGGCGTAGCCGGGCTTCTCGCACTTGGCAGCGAAGTTGGCGTGGAAGCCGTGAACGATGACGTAGTCAGCGTCGACGGTCAGAGCGGAGCCAGCCTTGTTGGTGAGGGAGACGACCGGGCAGTTGTGCTTCTTGGCGGTCTTGTTGGCCTCGACGGTCTCGGGCGTGGAGCCACCGAGGGAGCAGGTGATCACGAAGGTGTGCTCGTTGACCCAGGAGGGCGTGTCGTAGTTGAACTCGTTAGCGGTGAAGATCTGAACGTTCAGCTTGTCCGTGTTGTTGGCCAGGAAGTACTTGGCGGGGTAAAGGTCGGACATGGAAGCGCCGCAGCCGACGAAGGCGACGCTGTGGATCTCGTGGTTGGACAGGACGTCAGCGACGATCTGCTTAGGGAGGTTAAGGTCGATCTCGTACATCTGACACATTCCTTTCGATTTTTGCGGCGCCACATTGCCGGGCGCTCGCAGGGTTACCGTGATTTGGACCGAGTCGCCGGCCCGTTGAGGATGTGTCAAAGGAACTGTCCCTTTGACACATTTAGGGATGGGAGCCTGCCTGGGGTATGGGATGTCAGGCAGGCCCCCGGGGGAAAGCGGTTAGGCGCTTGGTCGCGACTAGGCCAGGATGCCGGCCGCGGAGAGGGCGATGCCGCCCACGATGGCGATCACGAGAAGCCAACCGGTGTTGACGTTCTTCTTGATGAGCCAGTACATAAGGCCGGTGAGGCCAAGGGAGATCATCTGGGGCATCATGCCGTCCAGGATGTCCTGGATAACAACGGTGCCCTCAGCGAACTGCAGCGGGGTGGTGGCGCCGATCAGCGTAGCGATCATGCCGCCCACGGACATAAGACCCACGATGCCGCAGACATACATGAGCTTCTCCATGAGGTCGCCGCCCTGAAGCTTGCTCAGGTACTCGTGGCCGCCCTGATAGCCCATCTTGGCTGCGAACCAAGTGATCAGCACAGAGGGGACGATGGAGATGAGCATGGCCAGGATCGGGCCCATGATGGAGCCCTGCTGAGCCAGTTGAACGCCCAGGCCAAAGGCGATAACGCGGATGGTGCCCTGGAAGAAGGAGTCACCGATGCCGGAAAGCGGACCCATGAGGGAGGTCTTGACCGCGTTGATCGAATCGGGATCGAAGTTCTCGGGATCCTTGGCGTACTCCTCCTCCATGGAGGCGGAGAGGCCCAGGATGAAAGCGCTCGTCTGCGGGGTGCAGTTGTAGAACGCCATGTGACGGTGGTAAGCCTCTTTCTTAGCAGCGAGCTGCTTGGGGTCGGACTCGTCCGGATAGAGGCGATCGAGCGTGGGAACCATGCCGTAGAGGAAGCCCATGTTCATCTGACGCTCGTAGTTCCAAGAGGCCTGGATGGCCCAGGAGCGCCAGAAGAACTGGCTGACCTTCTTGTTCAGGGACACGTCCTTGGTTGCGGTTGCCATAGTGTGTTCCTCCTTAGTCTTCGTCGTCTTCGAGCGGATCGTAGTCGGAATCGACACCGGCGGCTACATGGGAACCGTTGAACTTGAAGCCCATGAAGACGACAGCCAGGCACACACCGATCAGAGCGACCGCGATGACGGACAGGTTGAGGTAAGCGGCGAGCAGGAAACCGATGAACAGGAACGGAGTCATACCCTTCTTGATCATCATGGTGAGCAGCAGGGCCAAGCCGTAGGCGGTCATGATCTTGGTCGAAACGTTAAGACCAGTGGACAGCCACTCGGGAACCATGTTGACGATGGCCTGAACCAGGTCGGTGCCAACAAAGACGGCGAGGAAGATCGGCAGGAAGTACATGACGGCGTACAGACCGGAGCCGGCGCAGATGTGCATACGGTAGGCGGTCTTGAACTTTCCGTTATCGATCGCGCTATCTGCCACATGGGTGAGAGCGGCGATGATGGAACGGAACACGATGCCGAGAAGCTGACCCAGGACGGCAACCGGGATGGCGATCGTCATGGCGGTCTCGGCGGAAGCATCGGTCAGGCACGCAAAGGCAGCGGCCACGATGCCGCCCAGGACCATATCGGGCGGAACGGCAGCGCCGACCTGCACCAGGCCCATGGACACGAGCTCGACGGCGGCACCGACGGCAAGGCCGGTGGGCACATCGCCCAGCAGCAGACCGACGAGCGTAGCGCCAACGAGGGGCTGCTCGAAGTTAAGACGACCGAGCAGGCGGGAGTCCCACATGCAGAACACGCCGACGAGGCCGACGAGCACCGCACTGATGAACGTATTCATACCCTTCTCCTTTCAGTCAGGCAAAAGCCTGGTTGATTACAGCTTGGCGTCGATGTCGACGCTCTGATACGTAGGGGTCTGCTGGACATAGAGCTTGATGCCCATGTCGAGCAGCTGGTTGACGTCGGCCTTCTGGGTGGCGTCGAGGAAGACGGAGCTGTCCTTGCCGCCGACCTGATCGGCACCGTCGTGGTTGGCGGTGGCGCCCAGGTTGATGGCGTCGAGCTTGTAGCCCTGGCAGAACTGCAGCATCTCGGCCGTGTTGCCAAAGACGAACATGACGCGCTCGCCGAGGGTGTTGAGCTTGTCCATCTTGGCGAGGGCACGCTCGACGGTGAAGACGTTCAGGCGCACGCCCTGGGGCTTGGCCAGCTTAAGAGCGCCCTTCTTGATGTCATCGTTGGCGGCAGCGTTGTCGACGACGATGATGCGCTCGGCCTGAACCTTGGTGGTCCAGGTAAAGACGACCTGGCCGTGCAGCAGACGGTAGTCAAGACGTGCGAGGACGATCTTGGCGGGACCGGAGCTGTGACGGGACGCCTTGGCCTTCTTGGCGGGAGCCGCGGCGGCCTCGACCGGTGCGTTGGGGTTGGTCAGACCGGTGCGGGCCTCGTTGATGAGGGCCGCGAGCTCGGCACCCTTGACGGGGACGGGGCTCATAGCGAGCGTGAGCGCCAGCGGAATGTTGAAACCGCTGACAACCGTGAACTTCGTGCCGTTCTTGGAAAGCTCGACCATGTTGTTGTTGACCGAGCTGCCGAGCATATCGGTCAGCACATAGACGGTGTCGTCCGCGTTGAACGTGGCGATCATGGCGTCCACCTTATTGGTGATGGGCTCCTTGTCGTCACGAGCAAGCGACACGACGTGGACGTTCGACACGTCGCCGAGAACCATCTCGAGCGTGTCTTTGGCGCCTGCGGCCAGGCCGCCATGAGATGCGAGAATGATCTGATTCATCTTGCCTCCTCCTTTTCGTTATGGTCATTATAACGTCTTATACGTTGCTTATATTGCTAATTAGTATAAAGACCGTTCGCGGGTGAAAATCGACCGTTGACGGGTTTAACGTACTTGAAACGTTGGCGCAGGGCAGATCGACACTGGCCAGGCGGTGCCCATTCAAGCGTTCCGCCCATCCCCTATCGCACGAAGTACCAGGGGCTTTCCTGCACGGTGGGCTCCAGCGCGATGCCGGTGCGCTCGCGGAACAGATCCATGTCCTGCGATTTCTCCGTCCACCACGCGTTGGGCTTAAAGGTCATGCTCTCAACGATATGGCCGACAAAGGCACTGTTGCGCAGCTTGGAGAAGTTGGTGTTCATAATCAGGATGGACGCGAGCACCAGCACGATGCCCAGGACCTTGATCGCGCCGGCGGGCTCGGCGTAGATGCCAATACCGACCAGAACGGTCGCCACGGTTTCGAACGAAGCCACGACCGGCACCTTCGACGTCTCGAGATCCATCGAAAGGCCCTGCATATAGAAGATGTACGCAAGAGCCGTCGGAATAAAGCCAAAGCCTGCGAACAGCAGAATGAGCTGCGGGGACATTGCCGCGGCTACATCGGACCACGGAGCCGAAAGCACTGCCATAAAGCATCCGCCAAAGACAAAGCCCCAAAACGTCACCGCCAGCGGATGCAGCGTCTTGGTAGCCATACGGCTAAACACCGCCAGCAGTGCACCGCAAAGTCCGGCGATCACACCCGACGTGACGCCCCAAGCCGAGAAATGGAAACCAGACAGGTCGCCGCTCGTCACCGCGAGCACGCAACCCACAATGTTAAAGACGATGGCGACGAGTTTGTTGGGGGTCACGTCCTCGCGATAAAGCACGCGGCCGAGCATGACGCCAAACACCGGCGAGGTGTAGAGCAGCACCGAGGCCGTGGACATGCCCACCTCGCCCATGCACTCGTAATAAAGCGTGTTAGCGGTGGCGAGGCCGATAATGCCAAGAAGCGCGCAGGGAACAAGCTCTTTAGGACTTGCCTTGAACAGTGCCATGGGACCCGAGGCTTTTCCCTCACGAGCACCTCCCTGGCAACCCATAAATGCCAAGACCGGAGCCATTAAGACAGCACCCGACAACAGGCGAAAGGCCGCCATGCTCTGAGACGAAACACCCAGGGCCGATATTCCGTTAACAAAGATTCCGATGGTGCCCCACATAAGCGCGGCGATCAGCACCAGCACATAGCCCAGATTGCTTTTCTTCAACGCAGCCTCCTCGGTATTGTTTCCAATATGTTTCACACTACGTTATAGTCGTTATATACATTTTTCAAGACACAAATCGGCGAGCGGAAAAGTGATCCGTTTTCCTCCGTCCCCAGCGGATCATTCGGCGGTTGCGGTGAAATAGTTCCTAAATAGAGGCTTCAAACCCCCAAACGGGGGTGCGGACGATTTCTTGGACCGCGCCTAGGCGTATCCAAGCTTCCTGCGG
>CAJMBB010000115.1 GCA_905211615.1 uncultured Collinsella sp.
GCGGCACGGGTGATAAAGCCCGCCAGCCACGAACCGGTGCCGCTCTTTGCTGCAGGTGCTCCCGCAGTGGCAGCCTTGCGCGCAGGCGCCGCGGAAACTGGCGTCTTGGGAGCAGATGCCTTGGGACGATCGGACACGATTAAGCCTCCTCGGTCTTGCTCAGTCCACCAAACCTACGGTCACGGCCCTGATAGGCCAAAATGGCGTCGACAAGGCCCCAACGATCAAAGTCGGGCCAATAGGTATCGGTGACGTAGAATTCGGAATAAGCCACCTGCCACAGCAGATAGTTCGAAAGGCGCAGCTCACCAGAGGTGCGAATCACAAGTTCGGGATCGGGAAGACCGGCGGTATAGAGGCGGGAAGCCACCATGTCGTCATCAATTGCGGCAGGATCGATCTTACCGGCGGCAGCGTCGGATGCGATCTGACGGACAGCGCGGGTAATCTCGGCACGCGCGCCGTAGTTGACGGCAAGCGCCAGCGTCATACCGGTGTGATCGGCGCACTCGGCAAGACCGCGCTCAAAAACGTCGCGAGTCTTCTTGGGCAGCGCGGAAATGTCACCCAAAAAGACTACGCGCACATTTTCGCGCTTCAGAAGCGGCAGCTCGTCGATAAACGTCTTGGCAAACAGGTGCATCAGAACGTTGACTTCGTGCTGCGGTCGATTCCAGTTTTCGGTCGAAAATGCATAGGCCGAAAGCACGTCGACGCCCAGGCGCACGCAGGCGGTAATGATCTCGCGCAGCGAGACGATACCCGCCTTGTGGCCCTCAGTGCGTGCAAGACCGCGCGACGTGGCCCAACGACCGTTGCCGTCCATGATGCACGAGATATGGTGCGGAATGTTATTGAGGTCAAGGTCGGAAAAACCGACGCCCGCAGGGGCGTCGGCAAAGTACTCGACCAGTTTATGCTCGTCGTATTGCACCTTAGATCTCCATGACCTCGGCTTCTTTTTCCTTCAGAAGCTCCTCGACCTTGGCGACATACTCATCGGTGTGCTTCTGGACCTTGGCCTGCTCGCGACGGACATCGTCCTCGGTGAGCTCCTCATCGCGCTCGAGCTTGTTGTTGAAGTCGCGACGGATGTTACGGATAGACACCTTGGCCTGCTCGGCGTACTCGCGGCACTCCTTGACGAGTTCGCGACGGCGCTCCTCAGTGGGGGCCGGGAACGGCAGACGAACGACGGTGCCATCGGAGTTGGGGGTAATGCCCAGATCGGAAGCGCCGATGGCCTTGACGATAGCGTTGATGAGCGCCTTGTCCCACGGCTCGATGAGCAGCATGTGAGCCTCGGGGGTCTTGACGGCGGCAACCTGCGTGACCGGCGTGGGAACACCGTAATAATCAACGGTGATGTCGGACAGAATGTTCGCGTTGGCGCGACCGGTACGGACCTTGGAGAAGTTATGCTTGAGGGACTCGAGCGACTTGTCCATATGGGCGGTGATGTTCTCTGCCATGCTTAATCCTCCTGATAGACGAGCGTGCCGACGGGCTCACCCGCGAGCGCGCGCTTGACGGTGTCCTCGCCATCGATGTTGAGGACCAAAATCGGCATACGGTTATCCTGGCACAGTGCCGTAGCCGTGGAATCCATAACCTGCAGACCACGGACGAGAACCTCGTGATAGGTAATCTTGTCAAAACGGACGGCATCGGCGCACTTGACGGGATCCTTGTCGTAGATGCCGTCAACCTTGGTGGCTTTAATCAGAATCTCGGCGCCGATCTCGCACGCACGAAGAGCCGCGGCGGTGTCGGTCGTAAAGTACGGATTGCCCGAACCGGCGGCAAAAATAACGACGTTGCCCTTGGAAAGGTGGTTGATGGCGCGACGGCGAATATAGGGCTCGCAGATCTCGTTCATCTGGATAGCGCTCATCACACGGCAGGGAACGTCGTTATGCTCGAAAGCATCCTGCAGGGCGAGCGCGTTCATAACGGTCGCGAGCATGCCCATGTAGTCGGCCTGAGCACGCTCCATGCCACCGGCAGCGCCTGCCATGCCGCGGAAAATATTACCGCCGCCGACAACGACGCCGACCTCATGGCCAACGGCGAGCAGCTCCTTGACCTGCTTGGCAAGATGATCGGTAACCTTGGGGTCGATGCCATATTGGCCGTCGCCCATCAGCGCTTCGCCGGAAAGCTTAAGAAGCACTCGTTTATATCGGATGTCGGACAAAGCGATCCTCCTTTAATTAGACTCTCAATATGATATCAAAGGCTCTGATAAGAGCCATGAAAAAGCAGGCTGTGAGTAAAACCCACAGCCTGCTCATTACCAGCTACAAGAGCTTATTTACTCGCCACGGACCAGACGGTCAAAGGCAACGACGGTAATGGTGTCGCCGAGCTCCTTGGAGACCTGCTCAGCGTACTTCTTGATGGTGAGGGAGCTGTCCTTGATGAACTCCTGCTCGGTGAGCACGGACTGCTTGTAGAACTTCTCCAGACGGCCAACAGCCATCTTCTCCTGGATAGCCTCGGGCTTGCCGGACTCGGCAGCCTGGGCCATGTAGATCTGCTTCTCGTGCTCGACGGTCTCGGCCGGAACCTGATCGCGGGTAGCGCAGATCGGGGCGACGGCGGCAACCTGAAGGGCAACGTCGTGAGAGAAGGTCTTGAAGGACTCAGCCTGAGCGGTCTCGGCCTTCTCGAAGGCGAACTCGACGAGGACGCCGATCTTACCACCCATGTGGATGTAAGAAGCGAGCGCGCCGTTCTCGGCCTTGCGGGCAGCGAAGCGGGAGATCTTCATGTTCTCGCCCATGATGTGAATCATCTCGGTGAGCTCGGAGGAAACGGTCTCCTCGCCCATCGGCTTCTCGAGCAGAGCGTCGACGTCAGCAGGCTCGGTGGTAGCGACAACCTCAGCGACCTTAGAAGCAAAGCCGGTGAACTTGGCGTTGGAGCCAACGAAGTCGGTCTCGCAGGAGAGCTCGAGCAGAGCACCGGTCTTGCCATCCTCGGAGACGAACGCGGCGACAGCGCCCTCGTTGGTCTCACGGCCAGCCTTCTTGGCAGCCTTGGCAAGGCCGTTCTTACGCAGAACGTCGACAGCGGCGTCCATGTCGCCGTCAGCCTCGACGAGAGCCTTCTTGCACTCCATCATCGGGGAGTCGGTCATCTCGCGGAGCTGCTTGACCATAGCGGCGGTAATCTGGGCCATTGTGGTTCCTTTCAAAGAGATGAAAAAGAATTAACTAAGACTGATCTACTCGGCCTTGGGCTCAGCGGCCATCTCGGCCTCGGAGACCTGCTCCTTGCCGGAGCCAGCGAGGCAGGCGTCAGCCATGAGCTCGCACATAAGGGTGACAGCGGAGATAGCGTCATCGTTGCAGGGGATGCCGTACTCGACCTCGTCGGGATCGGAGTTGGTGTCGATCAGAGCGACGACGGGGATGTTCAGGCGCTGAGCCTCCTTGATGGCGTTCTCCTCGCGCTTGGTGTCGATGACGAAGAGAGCCTGGGGCAGACCCTTCATGTCGCGGGCACCACCGAGGTTGGTCTGGAGCTTGGTGAGCTCCTTGCCGAGAACAGCCTGCTCCTTCTTGGGGAGCACTGCCATGCGGCCGTCCTCGACCATGGCCTCGAGCTCCTCCATGCGGTTGATGCGGGAGCGGATGGTGACGAAGTTGGTCAGCATACCGCCGAGCCAACGCTGGTTGATGTAAGGCATGTTGGCGCGCTCAGCAGCGTTCTTGACGGCCTCCTGAGCCTGCTTCTTGGTGCCGACGAACAGCACATTGCCGCCCTTGGCGACGTTCTTGACGAAGGTGTAGGCCTGATCGGCGTCGAGGATGGTCTGCTTGAGGTCGAGGATGTAGATGCCGTTGCGCTCACCGAAGATGAACGGCTTCATCTTGGGGTTCCAGCGACGGGTCTGGTGACCGAAGTGGCAGCCGGCCTCGAGCAGGGTGCGGATATTAATCTTGGTAGCCATGTTAAACCTCCTGTGGTTTGCCTCCGCGCGGGGTCATCCTCCAAAACCAACCCGGACATGTGCTACCAAAGCCCGGGCACCACGGTATGAAGTAGCCGCGCGTGCGTGATAAAAACATGTTGCCGTGAAGCAACCCGATGAATGATAGCAGGAATGCTTCTTCCTGCCAACCCGCAATCAAAACCACACACCTGAGTGCGGCGCGGGACGTCCCAGCCACTATTCGCCTCGGGGATGGGCTTGAGCCACGGCACGTTTGAGCCGATCGGGCGTGAGATGCGTGTAGATCTGCGTCGTGGACAGGCTCGCATGACCCAGCAGCTCTTGAACCGAGCGCAGGTCCGCGCCGCCCTCGAGCAAGTCGGTCGCAAAGGTATGGCGCATCGCATGCGGGGCGATGTCGGCCGGAATGCCGGCGAGCGTCGCCAGCATATGAAACCGCCGCCTGAGCATGGCGGCACTCATGCGATTACCGCGCGCCGATATAAGCAGCGGATGCGGCCCGGTAGCGGGGTCACGACGCTTTGCCTGAGCGAGCAACTCCGGCCTCCCCTCCTCAATATAGAGACGCGTCGCCTCGAGCGCACGACGATACAGAGGGACGATACGTTCTTTGCTCCCCTTGCCCCACAGGCGCAGCGTGCGTTCGGACCACGCAATGGACTCCACATTGAGTGCTGCGAGCTCAGAGATACGGGCGCCCGAGGCATAGAGCAGCTCGAGCATCGCCGCATCGCGCAGTCCCGCGGGTGTTGAGGTATCAGGCGTCTTGAGCAGCGCCTCCACCTGATGGGTCGTAAGGACGCCCGGCAGGTCACGCGGCAGCTTGGGCGATGCGATCGCCGAGACTGCATCGCCCTCCACGACCCCCTCGGCAGCCATCCATCGATAGAGCGATCGGATAGCCGACAGATGCGCCGCAAGCGTTCGGGGAGCCACCTGCTCACGCGAAAGCTCGGCAAGATAGCGACGAATGGTGCGCACGTCGGCAGCGAAAGCATCGATATCCTCGCGCTCGCACCAGGCAGCAAAGCGCTCCAGCCTCGAGCCATAGGCCGTCACCGTATTGGGAGAAAGCCCCTCGACACGTGCGATATAGGCGATAAACGAGTCGACGGTGTCGTACAGGTCAAAGGCTATGACCGGTCGCCTCCAAACAGATCGGGGCGAGTGGCCAGATAGGCATCAAGGGCCTCGAGCGCACGGTCCGCATAGGCCTGGTAGCGGTCGCGCTTGCTGCGGCGCTTACCATCCTCGAGTGGCGGCACCAGGCCAAAGTTGACATGCATGGGCTGGTAGCCCACGGTGGCAGGATCGGTCGCATAGCCCACGAGCGCGCCCAGGGCGCCCACGCGGGGCAACTCGACGCCCGCGGCGCCGATAGCCTCGGCATAGGTGTTGAGCGCCGCGAGCAGACCGGTCGCCACGGCTTCCATGTACCCCTCGGTGCCGGTGATCTGACCGGCCAGGCGCACGCCGGTACCAGGCACGGCAAAAGTGCCATCGAGCACGTGCGGGGCGTCGACAAAGGTATTGCGGTGCATGACACCGTAGCGGAAGAACTCAGCGTTCTCCAGGCCCGGCACCATATGGAAGACGCGCTTCTGCTCGCCAAAGGTCAGGTTGGTCTGGAAGCCCACCAGGTTATAGGCGGTCTTCTCCTTGTTCTCGGCACGCAGCTGAATCGCCGCCCAAGGGCGACGTCCGGTACGCGGGTCGGTGAGGCCGACGGGCTTCATGGCGCCAAAGCGAATGGCGTCCTTGCCGGTGCGCGCAACTTCCTCGGCAGGTTGGCAGGCCTGAAACAGATCGCCGCCCTCAAAGTCTTTGAGCACCACGCGGTCGGCCGTGGTAAGTGCCTCGATAAAGGCCTCGTACTCCTCCTTGTTGAGCGGAGCGTTGAGATAGTCGCCGCTCCCCTGCTCCTCGTAGCGCGACTGCGAAAACAGCACGTCCATATCGAGCGTGGAGGCATCGACGATCGGCGCCGCGGCATCGAAGAACGCAAGGGCGTCGCCACCGACGAGCTTCATGACCTCTTCGCTCAGCGCCGGTGAACACAGCGGGCCCGCGGCAATGACCACGTGGCCCTCGGGAATCTGCGTGACCTCGCCGTGCACGACCTCGATATTGGGACGGGCGGCAACCTCGGCCTCGACAAGCTCGGAAAACTTGACGCGGTCGACCGCCAAGGCGCCACCGGCGG
>CAJMBB010000116.1 GCA_905211615.1 uncultured Collinsella sp.
TGTAGGGCGGCTTCCGGATCATTCGAAGCTTGTTTAAGGCAATTCCCGGCGGCACGCGATCGAGGACATTCGACGCGTGCCGCCCCATTAGAAGGAGAGAACATGCGCTACACGCACCTCAAGAATTCCGATGTCGACGTCTCCCAGCTCGCTGTGGGCACCTGGGCGATCGGCGGCGACTCCTTTGGTGAGAACGATGACGCCGCCAGCATGTCCGCCATCCGCACCATGCTCGATCACGGCGTCAACCTCATCGACACCGCGCCGTGCTATGGCAACGGCACGTCCGAGAAGGTCGTCGGCAACGCGCTCAGGGGCGTCGACAGAGAGAGCTACCTGCTCTCGACCAAGGTTGGCCTGATCACCAGCGCCGCCGGCTATGACCGCGACTCCTCGTTCAAGAACATCATGAGGGAGGTCGAGAGCTCGCTGCGCAACCTCCGCACCGACTACATCGACTTCTACTTCGTGCACTGGCCCGACGCTAAGACTCCGTTCTCCGAGACGATGTGCGCCCTCCAGCTCCTCAAGGAGCAGGGCAAGATTCGCCACATCGGCGTCTCCAACTTCACGACCGAGATGATCGAGGAGTGCGAGAAGGTCGCTCAGATTGACGTCCAGCAGCCGCCCTACTCTATGGTTGACCGCTCCTCCGAGGACCTCATCAAGTGGGGCTACGAGCGTGGCATCGACTCCTTCACCTATGGCTCCCTTGGCGCGGGCATCCTGTCGGGCAAGTTCCGCGAGCTGACGAAGTTCGAGGAAGGCGACGTCCGCGGTGGCTTCTACGACTACTTCCGGGAGCCCAAGTTCTCGCGCGTCCAGGAGCTGCTCAAGGTCATGGACGAGATTGCCGAGGCCCACGACAAACCCGTGGCGCAGGTTGCCGTGAACTGGAGCACCCAGAAGGAGTACGTGGGCACCGCTCTCGTGGGCGTGCGCACGGACGCCCACGCGATTCAGAACTGCGAGACGTTCGAGTGGGAGCTTTCCGCCGACGAGATGGCCAAGCTCGACGCCAGGCTCGACGAGCTGAAGATCGGCTAGCCATGAGCGCCGAGGATAGGAAGTACCCCACTTCCGAGCTTGAGGTGCTTGAGAGTGGCGCGAGGGAGGTTGTCGAGCCTAACGGCCTGAGGCTGATGCTGAAGCCCGTGCCGGGTGACGACCGCGAGCACGTGCTCGATCCGCGCGTCTATGCTCGTGCGCACGCGAAGCTCGCTGCGGCTCCTGCGGCGGGGTCGGCGCCGGCCGGACCGGTGGACGTGATCGCGTGGCGCTCCGCGCCCAACAAGGAGACCCACGTCGTGAGGGGCGCGAACGTTGCCAAGAAGACCGTCGTCATGAACTTCGGCGACAAGGGCATTCCGCTGCACATCTTCACGCCGGAGGGGCACGAGGATGGGTCTGCCGCGCTCGTGTTCATCCATGGCGGCGGGTTCATGGTGGGCAACATCGGCCAGTACGAGAACTGCCTGCGCGACATCGTGGAGCGCACGGGTTGCGTCGCGATCTATCCGGAGTACCGCCTGTCTCCCGAGACGATGTTCCCGGGTGGCGTTGAGGACTGCGTGAAGACGCTCGACTGGCTTGTCGATCACGCTGACGAGCTGGGCGTTGATGCGACTCGCATTGCCGTGGCTGGTGACTCTGCGGGTGGCAGCCTGTCGAATGCCGTCGTGCTCGAGGGCTCTCACGCGGATAGGATCAAGGCGGTTGTCGAGCTTTATCCGCTCGTTGATGGCGGTCCCGTTCCGGATGAGTGGTCCTATGACCTGTACGAGGTCGTGGATGAGCAGAGGCCCGAGGCGCTGAGCAGGGTTGATCGCATTCGCCTCGCCAACAACGACCTTCCGCCCATGTACGTCAACGGCGATGCGGACAAGATGCTCGACCCGCTGATTTCCGCGCTGTTCGCGGAGGACGTGAGCGCGTTCCCCCGCACGGTCATCATCTCTTCCGAGTATGACTATCTGCGCTATCAGGACGAGCTGTTCGCGAAGAGGCTGCAGGATGCGGGCGTTGACGTCACTGCGATTCGTTATCGCGGCTGCGACCACGGCTTCTTCGAGATGTACGGCGTGATGCCTCAGGCTGAGGATGTCTGTCGCGTCATCTCCGAGGAGCTTGCGAAGATCTAGGGGCTCGTCGCGGCGACCTCCTGGACGAGTGACGGTCCGGCGGGATGCTAGGTGCGTCCCGCCGGACCTTTGCGTTGGCGGGCGCGTGCCGCTTGCCGGCGGGCGCGTGTGGGGTTTGCCTCGGCGGTGCCGGATTGACTGGGAGACGCGTTTACCGCCGATCTTCCAAGCGAGCCCAGCAAGCAAACCGCGAGCTGAGCCCCAAGGGCATTGACAAGGGCGTGGGCGTGGCGCGAGCACTGGAGTATCTGGGATGCAGCCGTAACGCGCGCACCTTTGGCTTCGGCGATTCGGGCAACGACCTGGGCATACTCTCCGCTGTCGAGATGGCTGTCGCCATGGGCAACGCCATGCCCGAGGTCAAGGCGGTCGCCGACTATGTGACCGACGACGTCGAGCACGACGGCACCGTCACGGCGATGCGCCACTTTGGGTTGATCTAGCGGGAACCGCCCAATTACCGTTCACCCGCGGCGGGCGGCTCAAATGGGCCCGCCCTGCAAAATCGTTTTGCTGCTGGAAGGTGTGCTCAAAAACGCTAAAGCGTTTATACCGTTCGCCGAGAAGATAAAAAACCGCAGCTCACGCCTTGATAAACGTAGGTAAAGTGTTTAGCAGTCCAACGCCCATATGCAGACGAAAGGAATCAGGCAGATGGCAATCAAGGTGTTCGCTGACGGTGCAAACCTCGAGGGCATGCTCGACATGTACGAGAACGGCAACGTTCAGGGTTTCACGACCAACCCGTCCCTTATGAAGAAGGGCGGCGTGACGGATTACCGCGCGTTTGCCAAGGAGGTCCTGGCCCACATCACCGATGTGTCCGTCTCGTTTGAGGTCTTTGCTGACGACGTCGAGACCATGGAGGTCGAGGCGCGCGAGATCGCTACCTGGGCCGAGAACGTCTACGTCAAGATTCCGTGCGTGACCACCAAGGGTGAGTCCACCGCCGAGCTGGTGCGCAAGCTTTCGGCCGACGGCATCAAGGTCAACGTCACCACCATCTTTACGCCTAAGCAGGTTGACGAGATGGTCGAGGCCGTTGACACCGAGACGCCGTCCATCATCTCGCTCTTTGCCGGCCGCATCGCCGACACCGGCGTCGACCCCATTCCGTTTATGACGGAGTCGGTCAAGAAGGCCGCCGCCAAGCCCAGCTGTGAGGTCCTGTGGGCGTCCACGCGCGAGCTCATTAACATTTACCAGGCAGAAGCCTGCGGTTGCCAGATCATTACAGTGCCCAACAGCATCCTGGCCAAGCGCAAGAACATCGGTCGCGACCCGTACGAGGTCTCGCTCGACACCGTCCGCGGCTTTGCCAAGGATATCGCGGCGCTCGGTTTCCATATCCTGCCGTAGACAAAGGTACCCCCGTCTGCGACGTGCAAAATTGAGAGTATTCAGCAAGGTAAAGGCTTTTACCAGTTAATCGAAGCACGGAACGACCCCCGTTTTGGCTCTGATGACGCTAAAACGGGGGCTGTTTTTTGCTTTTTCGTCTCTGAGGGACATCCGGAACGGCGGAATTTGCAGAATACTCGCGATTTTGCACGTCGCTGCAGGGGGTACCCTTGCTTTGGCGGTTTACCTCCCCTGCACCATGGTGAGGGAGATTTTCTTGCGGTCGCGATCGACCCTCTCGACCCACACCTTGACCGTGTCGCCGACGCGCACCACGTCGCTGGGGTGCTTGACGAAGCGGTTGGCCAGCTTGGAGATATGCACGAGGCCGTCCTGGTGCACGCCCACGTCGACGAAGGCACCAAAGTCGACGACGTTGCGCACCGTGCCCTTGAGTTCCATGCCGGGCTCCAGGTCGTCGATGGAAAGCGCCGAGCGGCTAAAGACCACCTCGGGCGCGTCGTCGCGCGGGTCGCGACCGGGCTTCTTGAGCTCGTTAACGATGTCGATGAGCGTGAGGGTGCCGCAGTCCAGGTCGCTTGCCAGCGCCGAGATGCTGCCCAGACGGCGCTCAATGTCGGGCACGCCGCCGCGGCTGAGCTCGCTGGCTTTAACGCCTGCGCGCTCCAGGACGGCCGTGGCCACCTCGTAGCTCTCGGGGTGGACGCTTGTCGCGTCGAGCGGGTTCTTGCCACCGCTGATGCGCAGGAAGCCCGCGGCGTTGAGATATGCCTTGGGTCCCAGCTTGGGGACTTTCTTGAGCTGGCGGCGATCGGTAAAGGCACCGTTTTCCTCGCGGTAGGCCACGATGTTCTTGGCCACGCTCGGCGTGATGCCCGATACGTATCCCAGCAGGCTCGCGCTCGCGGTGTTGACGTCGACGCCCACGCGGTTGACGACGTCTTCCACCACGTGGCCCAGGGTGCGCGAAAGCTCGGCCTGGTCAAGGTCGTGCTGGTACTGGCCAACGCCGATGGACTGGGGCGGAATCTTGACGAGCTCTGCCAGCGGGTCTTGCAGGCGGCGGCCCAGGCTCATGGCGCCACGAACGGTGACGTCCAGGTCGGGGTATTCCTGACTGGCGAGCTCGGAGGCGGAGTACACCGACGCGCCGGCTTCGTTGACGATGGTGTAGCGAAGGCTGGGCGCCTGCTCGGCGATGAACTCCGAGACGACTTCCTCGGTCTCGCGGCTGGCAGTGCCATTGCCGATGACGATGGTGTTGACGCCGTCCTTCTTGACGAGGCGGGCGAGCTCGCGCTTGGTGCCGGCGACGTCGTGGCGCGGCTTGGTGGGATAGACCACGCCGTGGTCGAGCAGCTTGCCGGTCTCGTCCATGACGGCGACCTTGCAGCCGGTGCGGTAGCCCGGATCGAGCGCGAGCACGCGGGCGCCGCGCACGGGGCGTGCCGAGAGCAGCCCCTCGAGATTCTTGGCAAAGACGTTGATGGCCTCGGTCTGGGCGCGAACGGTGAGTTTGGCGCGGGCCTCGCGCTCCAGCGAGGGGGCCATGAGGCGCTTGTAACCGTCGGCGATGGCGGCATCGAAGACGGGCGCGAAGACGCCCTGGCGGCGGGGCCAACGGCTTCCGAGGCGTGCCGTGGCGGCAGCGCCGTCGACGTTCACGCGCACGCGGAGCTTGCCCTCGCGCTCACCGCGGTCGATGGCCAGCACACGGTGGTTAGGGATGCGGCGCAGCGGTTCGTCATAGCTGTAGTACGGCTCGTAGGGAGTCTTCTCGGCGGGGTCGGTGGCCTCGACGATGATGTCGGCGGTGTTTTGCGTAAAGGCGCGCAGGTCGGCGACGTTCTCGGGGTCCTCGGCCACCGTTTCGGCCACGATGTCGGCGGCGCCGGCAAGCGCCTTTTCGGGCGTGTCGAAGCCAGCCTCCTCGTTGACGTATGCCGCGGCGGCGTCGAGTGCGCTGCCCTTGGCCGAGGCCTGCATAATGATCATGTTGGCGAGCGGCTCCAAGCCTGCCTCGCGGGCCTTCTGCGCGCGGGTCATGCGCTTTTTGCGGTAGGGCTTGTAGAGGTCCTCGACACGCTGGAGCTGCGTGGCCTCGCGAATCTGCTGTTCGAGTTCGGGCGTGAGCTTGCCCTGGGCGTCGATAAGCAGAATGACGTCCTCTTTACGCTGCTCAAGATTGCGCAGGTAGGACAGGCGCTCGTCGAGGGCGCGCAGGGCGACGTCGTCCATGCCGCCCGTGGCTTCCTTGCGGTAGCGCGAGATAAAGGGAATGGTGTTGCCCTCGTCGATGAGCTTGACGGCCGCCTCGATGTTGGCGGCCTTAAGGTTGAGCTCGCGAGCGAGCTGGGCGATAAGATCCATGGGACTCCTTGCGTTTAAGGTGCGTTCGCAGCACAGGGCTACCAAGGATACCACCCGCCCCAAAAGACTGTTTTGGGGCCGCGCCACGAAAATGACCTATCTACTACGTTTGAACCGTATGGGTCGACCATACCTGGTTTTACCGAAAATCGGCAAGCCGTCTACCTGCACTGATAATTGTTCTCGGGGGAAGCGGGCACTGCGGGGCGCGGCAACGG
>CAJMBB010000117.1 GCA_905211615.1 uncultured Collinsella sp.
GAGCAGACGCTCAACCAGCTGCTGACCGAGATGGACGGCTTCGATAACCACAAGGGTATTGTCGTTCTCGCTGCCACCAACCGTCCCGACAGCCTTGATCCGGCCCTGTTGCGCCCCGGTCGTTTTGACCGCCGTATCCCCGTTGAGCTGCCCGACCTGACCGGCCGTAAGAACATTCTTGAGTTGCATGCCAAGAGCGTGAAGACGCAGCCGCCGATTGACCTGACCGCGATTGCCCGCGCCACGCCCGGTGCCTCGGGTGCGGACCTGGCCAACATCATCAACGAGGGCGCGCTGCGTGCCGTCCGCGAGGGTCGCAAGCGCGCCACGCAGGACGATTTTGAGGAGTCGGTGGAGGTCGTCATCGCCGGTCAGCAGCGCAAGTCCACGGTGCTTTCCGACCACGAGAAGCAGGTCGTTTCCTACCACGAGATCGGCCATGCCATCGTCGCTGCCCGCCAAAAGGGTTCCGCGCCGGTTACCAAGATCACCATCGTGCCGCGCACGAGCGGTGCTCTTGGCTATACCATGCAGGTCGAGGAGGACGAGCGCTTCCTGACGACACGCCAGGAGGTCTTGGACAAGCTTGCCGTCTACTGCGGCGGGCGAGGAACTCATCTTTTGCGAGATGACGACCGGTGCCGCCAACGATATCGAGCAGGCCACCAAGCTCGCCCGTAACATGGTGACGCGCTTTGGTATGTCTGATGAGTTTGGCATGATGGCGCTCGGTACCGTTCAGAATGCGTACCTCAACCAGGACACGTCGCTCACCTGCGCCCCCGGTACGGCCGAGCGCGTGGACGCGATTGTCGCCAAGCTGATCGAGGATGCGCACGATCGCGCTCTGCAGATCCTGAAGGAGAACAAGTTCAAGCTCCATGAGCTGGCTCGTTATCTGTACAAGAAGGAGACCATCACGGGCGAGGAGTTTATGAATCTCCTCACGCGCGAGAATCCGCTGATGCCGAAGCAGCAGTAATACTGGTTGTGCAGTGTCAATCGCCCCATTTGAGTGTTTATCTCAAATGGGGCGTTTTGCGTGGGGAGAGTTGTATATGAAGATTGTGGTAGGTGCCTGCTTGATGGGCGAGAGCTGCAAGTATAACGGGCTCGACAATTACCATCGCGAGCTGGTCGAGGCCTGCGAGCGTACAGGGACTGAGGTCCTCTTGGTGTGCCCTGAGGTCTTTGGGGGCCTGCCCACGCCGCGCAAGCCGTCCGAGATTGTGAACGGCGAGGTCCGTACCTGCGAGGGCACCTCAGTCGATCGCGAGTTTCGCCTGGGTGCCGAGCGCGCGCTCGATATGTGCGAGCAGGCGGGCGGGCCGTCCCAGATCGCTGCGTGCATCCTTCAGGACCGCAGCCCCTCGTGTGGTGTAGGCCGTATCTACGACGGAACCTTCAGCGGCACGCTCACTCCGGGCAACGGTGTTTTCGTCGATTTGCTCCTGCGCAATGGATATCGTGTGATCCCGGCAAGCGAGTTCGACTCCAGCATGCTGGACCTGACTGTAGCAACATCGAATCCCTAGTAACCCATATTTGGCAACTGCCTAATGGGCAGTTGCCAAGAGTGTTAATTATGGGATTTTAAATTAAGATATACATGAAAAAAAGAGAACCGCTTTCGCCATTCTCTTTTCTACAAACTGGAATTTTTCGTTCTCTGCGACTTCCCAATAAACAGAAATTCATTTAAATAAATATTTTTCAAATGCTTTGTGCGTGTCAAAGTGAACCTCTTTGAAAAATAAAACGAGCCAAATAATAAAAGCCGGAATAGCCATATATGGTGTTAAAAAATAAGACAACACTGCTCCTGCTAACATTATGCCAGCCCATGTAAAGCACTGATTTTTTATATCACGAGAAATATAAGCTTTATCATACAATGCCTGTTCTTCTTTCGGTAACGAATTAAATCCCGAAACAAATATAGCCGCTTTATCTTTAAATAGTGCAAATAACACTCCTATAATCACAAATGGAATAACCAAAACTCCACATAGCCAAAATCCTATATTCATAGTATATTTCCACCATAAATTCCGATTTGTTAATCTCATATTCGCATATAGTATAAAAATAACGACACTGTATATCGCTTTCGTAACATACAATATCGTTAGTTTTATTTAGATAAACCAAACAAAACATATTCCTGTTTCATATACAGAGTTCGACTTGTTCAGCTTTCTTTGGGCAAGAAATAACCACCACAAAGGTGCCTGTCCCCTTTGTGGTGGTTTTGGTGGTTAGGCGAGGAGGGTGTGGCCGTAGGCGTTGGCGGCCTTGATGGCGGCGGCGAACTTTTCGTCGGTGAAGGGCTCAGGGTTTCCCTGCTTCCACTCGTTGGCGGCGTGCGCGTACTCGCACAGGGCCGGGATATCGTCCTCGGAAAGCCCGACCTGCTCAAGCGTTACGGGCAGCCCCATCTGCTTGTTAAAGGCGGCGTAGCGCTCAAGGTTCTCGGTATCGCCCGTATAGGCAAACAGTACCAGCACGCCCAGGCTCACGACCTCGCCATGCAGGTAGGTGCCCTCACGTGGAATGCTGCAAGTGGCGTTGTAGAACGCGTGCGCCACGCTCGAGTTGTAGTAGTAATCGTTCTGGTTGGTCAGGTTCGAGACGTAGCCCGTGTTGACCACGATGTCGAGCGCGATTTGCTTGACGGCCTCGCTCGACAGGTTCTGGCGCACGTCCTCAAGACCCTGGACGCCATAGGTAAACAGCGGCTCGGAGCAGGTGTGGGCGAGTGCCAGGCCAAGGCCTGCCGTGTGCTCGAGGTTGCCGGCGCTCGTGGCGTACTCGACCTCGGGCTGTTTAGACAGGGCATCGCCCACGCCGGCCCAGAAATACTCTGCCGGTGCCTCGGCGATAATCTTGGGGTTGATGAAGATGTGCGCGGGGCGGTTGGGGTACGAATAGCCCTCGAGCGAGCCATCGTCGTTGTACACGACGGCAATGGCGGTCGCAGCGGAGCAGTTGGAGCAAATCGTCGGCACCGTAAAGACGATCTTCTTGAGCTCGATGGCTGCGGTCTTCACGGTGTCGAGCGCCTTGCCGCCGCCGCAAGCAATGAGCACGTCGGCTTCCTGGCAGGCGGGGGAGTTTACGACCTTGGCGATATTGGCGCGCGTACTGTTGGTGCCGTAGACGCGCGTCTCCAGAATCTCGACGTCGGTACCCGCCAACGCAGCTTCGATACCGGGAAGTGCTGCGGCCAGCGCCCGCTTGCCACCGATGATCGCGACCTTGGCCGCTCCGTACTCCACCAGCGCGCCGGGCAGCTCGTCAAAGCAATCCTCGCCAACGGTGTAGTCGCTCATTCCAATCGTGCGCATAGCAACCTTCTTTCGTTCGATAAAGTGCTTTCAGGTATTTTGCTCCTAGAGAAGGTCCACAGCCGCGAGAAATTTCGAACGTATAAAACCAGTGTTGAGGGTTTTTCGCCGGCGCGGAACGTGCTAGCATACTCCGCATAAGCGTTGATGGGGACGAGTAGTCGGCCGTCCGCATGTTACAGAGAGCGGGGAGCGCTGAGAACCCGTGCATGCGACCGATGAAAATCACCCCGGAGCTGCGGTCCCAACGGACGCGTCGCACAGGCTCGTCTTAGTAGATATCGCCGAGATGGTCGTCGATACAGGCCAGCCGAGTAACGGATGCGAGCGCGCGAATACGCGGGCGAGGGCATCTAAGCTGGGTGGTTAAACGAAGAGCTTTTGCGGGCGTACAGTCCGTTTTGTGGCGCTTCGTCCCAGCTTGTAGGGACGGGCGCTTTTTTGGTGCCCAACGGGCGTGCGCGCCCACGACATGAAAGGGGTACCGTGGCAAACGAGTACAAGCAGACGATGAATCTGCCCAAGACCGGTTTTCCCATGCGTGCCGGTCTTTCCAAGTCCGAGCCCAAGCGACTCAAGGACTGGCAGGACAACAAGGTCTACGAGCAGGTTCTGAAGAAGAACGTGGGTCACAAGAAGTTCGTGCTGCACGACGGCCCTCCGTACGCCAACGGCCCGATCCACATCGGTCACGCCATGAACAAGATCTCCAAGGACATGATCAACCGCTACTGGATGATGCAGGGCTATGAGGTTCCCTATGTCCCCGGTTGGGACTGCCATGGCCAGCCGATCGAGCATAAGGTCGAGGAGAAGCTCGGCACCGAGAAGTTCAACCAGACCTCCACGGCTAAGATCCGTGAGCTTTGCAATAAGTTCGCTGTCGAGAACATCGAGCTGCAGAAGGCCGGCTTCCGTCGCCTGGGCGTGCTCGGCGATTGGGACAACCCCTATCTGACGCTCTATCACCAGCATGACGCCGCCGACATCGAGGTTTTCAAGGCCATGTTCGACAAGGGCATGATCTATCGCGGTCACAAGCCCGTCCACTGGTGCAAGCACTGCCATACCGCACTCGCTGAGGCCGAGATTGAGTACTCCGACGAGACGAGCCCGTCCATCTTCGTGCGCTTTGAGATGACCTCCAAGCCCGCCGGCCTCGAGAACTTCGACGGCCCGGTCGACTTTATCATCTGGACGACCACGCCGTGGACCATCCCTTCCGACCAGGCCGTTTCTCTCAAGCCCGGCGCCGCCTATGTCGCCGTTGAGCACGATGGCCGTGCCGAGGTCATGCTCGAGGACCTGGCTCCCAAGTGTTGCGAGGAGTTTGGCTGGGAGTACACCCCGGTCATGGTCGACGGCAAGCCCTATGTGGTTCCCGCCGAGACCTTCCACCACATCCACTACAAGCAGCCGATCTTTGACGGCTGGGGCACAAAGCGCGCCGTGAACCTCGTCGGCCACAGCTTCGGCGGCGCGACCACGCGCCTTTTCCTTGAGATCCTCACCAACGGCTGCCCGGAGGAGGTCGCCGCAGCCAGGGCCGCCGGTGTCGAGCCGAGCCCGTTTTTCCTCGGCGGCAAGGGCAGCTGGGTGCACTCGCTGACCGCCATCGCCGCGCCGCACAACGGCACGTCGTTCATTGAGTGCAACGCAGACTTTACAAAGGCCGCGTCCGAGCTTGCCACCTCCGCATCCAAGGCGCTGGGGCTGTCCAAATTCAAGGGCGTGTATGATTTCCAGCTCGACCAGTTCGGCATCCGCAAGGACGAGAACGAGACCTTCGCGCAGGCACTCGAGCGCGTGCTCAAATCCGATTTCCTGTCGCACAACGACAACGCCTTCCTCGACCTCACGATCGACAAGTCGCTGGAGATCAACAAGGGCATCGCCATCCAGCCGAACGTCTACTATTTCTCCTACGCAGGCGACCAGACCTCGGCCGATCCGCGCACCGGAAACCACTATCCCACCGTGTCTGCCATCCCGTCGAACGGTATGTGTGCGCTGATGCTGTCGTTCTCGTACAACATGGGCAAATACTATGACAAGTACACCGCCGGCGGCATCTATATCGATCGCAGCTGGCTGCCGAACGACGGGCTCGTGAACACCGTCTCCGCCCTCTATCCGACCACGACGGACAAAAACACCACCGAGTGCCGCAGGCAGGACGGCTCGCAGGGCTGGGTCAACTATGACGGCTATTCCGATATCGCCTTCCGTCCCGGCATCTGGTACGTCATGCCCGTCACGCGCGCCGACCATATGCAGTTTGTCGGCGGCATCGCCAACAAGAGCATCGTGCAGACGCACCTGTTCTATCTGAACCTGATGGACGATATCTACAGCACCTACCGCGCCGTGCAGCCGGGTGAAACACCCTTCCCGTTCACGGATGTACCCGAGAGCCGCTGGAGCTATCCGTACATCAAGGAGCTCTATGACGCGGGCGTCGTCTCCGGCATGACGGCGACGACCTTCGCCCCCGCCGAAAACATGACGCGCGCGCAGTTTGTGACCATGCTCGCCGGGCTGCAGGGTGCGGACGTGTCCGCATACCGGACAGGGAAATTCACCGACGTGCCCGCAGATGCGTGGTATGCGCCCTATGTCAGCTGGGCAGCCGAAAACGGCGTCGTCCATGGCGTCTCTGACACCGCGTTTGCGCCCGATGCCGACATCTCGCGGCAGGATATGGCCGTCATGGTCTAT
>CAJMBB010000118.1 GCA_905211615.1 uncultured Collinsella sp.
TGCCGCCGCTCTGGCGCAGCCCGAGCCTGCGGCAGAGCTCATTGCCGCCTATGCGAGCGTGGTCCTCGACATCCCGACCCGTGCGCTGTCCGAGCCATTCGCCTACGGCATCCCCCGGTCCCTTGCCAACGAGGCGCAGATCGGATCCACGGTCCTGGTCCACTTTGGTAACCGTGCGGCCGCGGGCTACATCGTCGACATTGCGCCCGAGCTGGCCGACCTGCAAGGCAACAACGCCCTCGACCCTTCGCGCATCAAGCCCGTCGAAGCCATCCTCAGCAAACCGCTCTTTACCGCCGAGGCTGCCCGCATCGCGCGCTGGATGAGCCGCGAGTATGTCGCGACGCTTTCCGAGTGCCTGCGCCTGTTTTTGCCTCCGGGCGGTAGCCCGCGCGTGGTCAAGGGCGATGACGGCTCATGGTCGGTTGAGCGCCCCGCCGTCAAGCCTATTCAAAACCGTTGGGTCATGCTCACGCCCGAGGGCTTCGACTATACACCGCCCAAGACCGCCGTTCGCCAGCGCCAGCTCATCGAGGCGCTCCAGTGCGGACCGGTCACGACGCGCGATCTCAACCTGCTTTACAACAGCATGTCGGCGACCATCAAGGCGCTCGAAAAACGCGGCGTTGTCGTGGTGGAGGAGCGCCGTGCCTGGCGCGGTTGCAGCGAGCAGACCACGCTGTCCTCCGCGAGTGGCAAAGCGCCGGTCGCACTTACCAACGGCCAGCAGCAGGCGCTCGCGCAGATTGAGCGCGCTCGCCTGGATGCGCACGGCGACGTGGTGCTCGTGGACGGTGTTACGGGCTCCGGCAAAACCGAGGTCTACCTCTCAGCTATCGAGCGCGTGCTCGCGGCCGGTCGCTCGGCCTGCGTGCTCGTGCCCGAGATCTCGCTGACGGCCCAAACCGTCGGCCGCTTCCGCTCGCGCTTTGGCGAGACGGTCGCCGTGTTCCATTCGCGCCTTTCGGCCGGCGAGCGTCTGGACCAGTGGGATATGGTCGCCAGCGGTGCGGCCCGCGTGGTCGTCGGCGCCCGCTCGGCGCTCTTTTGCCCGCTTGACGACTTGGGCCTTATCATCATTGACGAGGAACATGAGACCAGCTACAAGCAGGGCTCCAGCCCGCGCTACCACGCGCGCGAGGTAGCGGCCGAGATGGCGCGGCGCTATCGCTGCCCACTCGTGTTGGGCTCGGCCACGCCTTCTGCTGAGGCCCTCGACCGCTGCCGCCGCGGCACGTATAACGGTGCCACCTGGACGCGCGTCGAGATGCCCGAGCGCCCGGGACACGCCGTGCTGCCGACTGTCCGCATTGCCGACCTGCGCCGCGAGTTCGCGCACGGTAGCCGCTCCATGTTCTCTAAACCTCTGATGGAAGGCCTGGAGCGTGTGGTCGAGCGCCGCGAAAAGGCCGTGTTGCTGCACAACCGGCGTGGCTTTGCGCCCTTCCTGATGTGCCGCGAGTGCGGATGTGTCCCCACGTGCAACCACTGCTCCACCGCGCTCACGTACCACGAGCGCACGCACACGCTGCAGTGTCACACCTGCGGTTCGTCCTGGCGCGTGCAGCCGTATCCCGCGCCCACGAGCCGTTGCCCCAAATGTGGCAGTCGCTACCTGGCAAAAATGGGTATGGGCACTCAGCAGATCGAGGACGCACTGCACCAGATGCTTCCCGAGGACGTCGCCATTATTCGCATGGATGCCGATTCCACGCGCGGCAAGGATGCGCACAAAAAGCTGCTCGAGCAGTTCGATGCCGCCGATTGTGCGGTGCTGCTGGGCACCCAGATGATCGCCAAGGGCCTCGACTTTCCCGAGGTCACGCTCGTGGGCGTGGTCAATGCCGACTTTGCGTTAAAGCTGCCTGATTTCCGTGCAGGGGAGCGCGCCTACGATCTGCTGGAGCAAGTCGCCGGCCGTGCCGGTCGTGGTGATCGTCCCGGCGAGGTCATCATCCAGACCTACCTGCCCGATGACCCGGTAATTCGCGCCGTCGCTGAGCACGACCGTTCGATCTTTACCGACTACGACCTGGACCAGCGCCGCGACGCGCTGTACCCGCCGTTTGTTCGCTTGGTCAACATCTTGGTGTGGTCGGCGAACCGAGACGACGCGCAGGACTACATCGGGCGCATTGCAAAGCTTCTTAAGCGCCGCTGGCATGCCGCCGCGCCCGACTTTTTGCGGGCGGGGAGTGTCGTGCCGCAGGTGCTGGGCCCGGCTTCGTGTGTAATCGAGAGAGCCAAGGACCGTTACCGCTTCCATCTGCTTGCGAAGTCGCCCGTGGGGTACCATGTCTCTGATGATATCGCCGCCTGCCTCAAAGAGGTGGGCTCTGTGCGCGGCGTGAGCGTGAGCGTTGACGTCGACGCCTATGATTTGATGTAATAACCCGAAAGGATGGCCATGGAAGCCAACGGAATCGTACTGTCGCCCGACCCTCGTCTGCGCCAGGAGTGCGCCGTCATCGAGGAGATCACCCCGGCGATCGAGGCGCTTGCCGAGAAGATGAAGAAGATGATGTTCGAGAACGGCGGTTGCGGCCTGGCTGCCCCGCAGATCGGCGAGCTCATTCAGCTCGTCACCATCGACTGCGACTACAGCGACAAGAACGACTATGACCCCTACGTGCTCATTAACCCCGTCATTGTTGAGCAGAGCGACCATCTGGTGCCGTTTAGCGAGGGCTGCCTGTCCATCCCCGGCATTAGCTGCGAGATCGAGCGTCCCGACCATGTCGTGGTCGAGGCGTACGACTTGGACGCCAACCTGATTCGCTATGAGGCCACGGGCGATTTGTTCTGCGTGTGCCTGCAGCACGAGATCGATCATCTGCACGGCAACACCATGTTCGAGCGCCTTAAGCCCATGCAGAGGCTCAAGGCCGTCAAGGAGTACCAGGACGCCCTGGCCCGCGGCGCTCGACCGGGCGAGACGGAGTAGGTTTGTCCGTCCCCGGGGCGCCCGCCTATATCATCCCGTGCTCAAACATTCTCGCTGCGCTGCGAAACTGCGCGCGGGACGATATAGGCGGGCACCCCGGGGACTACGTTAACGCTGCTTGTCTCGCCCGGGTGCCGTCGGGCCAGGGAAGGGCGTCTTTGCTGATAGGTGCTTTGCTGAAAGAGCTGCTTTTATTGCGGCTCTTTCTTTGCTTTTGGGTATATTTGTTCTTGTTGAATTGTTATTGCGGATGGGCTGGGTACTTGGCTTTCCGCTGTTATTTGTAGCCGTCTCGGCTTTGGTTGAGGGGAGACGTCCTTTATGCGTATTGTGTTTATGGGTACGCCTGATTTTGCTGTGCCTTCGCTGACTTCGCTTGTCGAGGCCGGGAATGAGATTGCGCTTGTTGTTACTCGTCCTGATGCTGTTCGTGGACGTGGTAAGAAGCTAGAGCCGTCTCCTGTTAAGGCTAAGGCGCTTGAGCTGGGGTTGCCGGTTATTGAGGCTAATCGTATGACGGCCGAGGTTGTTGAGGCGCTCCAAGCTGCGCGGGCTGATATTTTCTGTGTGGCTGCTTATGGCTGTATTTTGCCGGATGAGGTGCTGCATATGGCGCCGCTTGGTATTGTGAATGTTCATGCATCCTTGCTGCCTCGTTGGCGTGGGGCTGCTCCTATTCAGCGTGCGATTCTCGCTGGTGATGAGGTTGCTGGCGTTTCCATTATGCGTATTGGGCATGGCGTGGATACCGGTGCTTATTGTGCTCAGGCTTCCACGTCGGTTGCTGGTAAGCATGCTGAGGCGCTGACCATGGAGCTTGGTGAGCTTGGCGGCAAACTGCTTGCCGATACGCTTCCTTCGCTTGCCGATGGCACCGCCGTGTGGACTGAACAGGATGAGGCGCTCGTTACCCATGCTGCCAAGATTTCCAAGCTGGAGATGCGTCTGGATCCGCAGATGGCGGCGCTCGATTGCGAGCGTCATGTGCTCGCTTCGTCCGATACCGCTCCCGCCCGTTGCGTGATTGCCGGCAAGACTGTGCGCGTGCTCGATGCTGCACCGGCTGATGTGTCGCTTGGCGAGGGTCAGGTTCTCGTTAAGGCCAAGCGTGTTTACCTGGGTCTTTCCGATGGCTCGGTTGAGTTGCTCGAGGTTAAGCCCGATGGCAAGCGTGCTATGTCTGCTTCTGCCTGGGCTGCTGGCCTGCAGGGTGCCGATCTTATCTGGGGTGTTTTATCATGAGTAAGCTGTCTCCCGCGCGCAAGCTTGCGCTCGATGTGCTGATGGAGGCCGACCGTCGCGGCATGTATGCGCGTGACGTGCTGTCCTCTCGCGCATCTGCCAAGGCCATTGACCAGCGCGATTCCGCTTTTGCCGCTCGCTTGGCGCTGGGTGTTGCCGCCACGCAGGGTATTTTGGACGAGCTGCTCGATCGGTTTCTTGATAAGCCTAAAAAGGTTGCGCCTCGTGTGCGCATGGCACTTCGCATCTCGGCCTTCGAGATGCTCTATCTGCATACGCCTGGCCGCGTTGCCGTAAGTCAGGGTGTTGAGCTGGTGCGCAGCGGAGCTAAGTCTGCCGCCGGTCTGGCGAACGCTGTGCTGCATAAGGTCGCGGACAACGTTGAGGACTTTGCTACTGCGTCCGATGTGGATGAGTCTGAGCGACGCTTGGTTCGTTTGTCGCGCCTGATGGGACTGCCACGTTGGCTGTGCGCTCGCATTATGGCATCGTTCGACACGCCTGAGGGTGCGCTTAACTTTGCCGGCAATCTGGCCCCCGCACCGCTGGCCCTGCATGAGAACGCCTTTGCGACCAAATCCGATCCGTATATCTCGCAGCTCGTCGCACCTGTCTTCCCGGGCTGCCATGCCCCGGTTGATGCTCAGGTTACCGTTGCTTCGGGTGTGTTTGAGCGTGCTGCCGCGGTGGCATCCGATCTCAACGCGCAGCTTATCGCCACGGCTGCCACGCGCCCTGGTAGCTGCCTTGAGATTGGTGCCGGTCGTGGCACCAAGACCTATGTGATGATGAACCAGGCCAAGCGTGCCGGCTATGAGCGTCAGCATACGGCACTTGATCTTCATGACCGTAAGTGCGATCTGAATCTCGCTCGCCTGCATAAGGCCGGTATTCAGGGCGTTCGTACGGTTTCGGGTGATGCCTGCGAGCTTGATGAGGTGCTCACATCGTTTGATGCCATGCTTGGCGAGCCGGTTAAGTTCGACACGGTCTTTATCGATGCGCCGTGCTCTGGCACCGGAACCATGCGTCGTCATCCCGAGATCCCGTGGCGCCTAACCGAAAAGGATGTGACGGTTGAGCTGCCCAAGTTGCAGCTGACGATGCTCAAGGAGGCTGCTGCGCGCGTGGCTGCCGGCGGTGAGCTCATCTATGCAACGTGCTCGGTCTTCGACGAGGAGAACACGCAGGTCGTGGACGCGTTCCTTGCTTCTCCCGAGGGTGCTGGCTTTAGCGTGGCACCGCTTTCCGAAGCACAGATTCTGCAACTCCCCGAGTTCGATCAGGCCAAGAAGCTCGTATCCGTACGCCAAAACGACCGCGGACTTTTCCAAAGCGTCCCCGTAAACGCCGACTCCTACGACGGCCACTTCTGCGCCCGCCTGGTCCGCAAGTAACTCTACTAAGTTGCGGTGAAATAGGGATTGAATAGCGGATTCTACACGCCCAACGGTCCTAATTTCACCCCAACTCAGGAAATCGTGCGAGCGGAGATCGCAATAGCGGTAACGAGTGGTAAAAATAGTCACGTCTCATACTTGCTGTTATCAAAAGTAGTGCAGATTACGGGGCTTAATTGGTGATGCCCGGCCACAGCAAAAATGGTTTTAATAAAACCGCAGGTAGATGGCTTGCTGAAATTTGCAAATTACTGGAATGGATAGAGGTTGTCAATTCAGCCCCGTAATCCGGCAGAGTTTTGAAATGTTACAAACTTTACATCAGCCCGAAATCCGATCTATAGAAAAGTTGCGGTGAAATAGGGATTGAATAGCGGCTTTAAACCGCCAAACAGTCCTT
>CAJMBB010000119.1 GCA_905211615.1 uncultured Collinsella sp.
GCGAGCACGCCGGTAGTCTTGGCTTTCGTGGTTGAAGCCGCAACGGCCTTGGTCGGCTTTGAGCCCTCAGGCTTGGGGTTCTGCTTGGACTCCGCGGGCTTGCTTTCTGCGGGCTTGGTCTCGTCGGGCTTGGGGTCTTCCGGCTTGGCTACCTCGGGAGGTGCGATGGTCGTACTTTTGGCGACTGCTTTGATATAGAGGGAGTCGACCGTGGCGTCGCCCGTGCCGATGGCTTGGCCTGCCTCGTAGATGCCGTCACGGAGCTTGCGATAGTCAATGACCTTGCCGCCTTCGGGCGTCTGGATGGCGGCGTTCTCAATCTTGATGGTGCCGATTGTCTTGCCGTCAGCGCTCATGGCACGGGCAAAGATTGCCGCTGTATCTCCTTCGGCCGTTACCTTGCTGCGGATGATCGAGATGACTGCGGGTGTGACGCCCTCGCTGGTCTGGGCGATGATGCCGATGTTCTCGCCTTGGGGTTCGCGCCTCGTCTCGCCATCTTGGTTTTCGCTGTAGGGGATGGGGCCGTCGCCGTTCTCGACATAGCGGGCTATGGCCTTGACAACGGAGTCGCTGATGTAGATGTGGCCGCCCTTCTCGTTGGGTCGATCGTTTCTGGTGGAGAATGCAGCCGAAACCTCGCCTTCCGCAAACGCGTCCACGGTGGAGCCGTTCTTGACGACGATGTCGTCCTGGTAGGTGAAGAGGGCGTTGGCGCCACCGTATCTGCCTTTACTTGCACGGACCGTCACGTTTGCATGATCGAGGGTGATGCCCTTGTGGGCATAGACGCCATATTCAACACCGTTTACGTTGAGGGAGGCGTTTGTGGCTGCGAGGCTGCCCTTGGCCTCGACGGCAGCGTCTTTCTCGGAGCTTGCCTTGACCTGGCTGCCGTCCGAGATGTTGATATTGCCGCCGCTCCAAAGGGCCTCACCATCGGCTGAGCTTGCCTCGACCGTCCCGCCACCCTTGATGGTGAGGTTCTTGTCGGCTCCAATACCCTTGTCCTTGGTAGCCCTGGCGGTGACGGCTCCGCTGTCGTCAATCGTGATATTGCCGTTTGCCCTGATGCCACCCGATGCACCCGTGGCGTTGACGGATCCGGCTCCGTCGATGTTGATATTACCCGTGGAGAGGATAGCGTCCTCAGTAGATGTCACGCTGAGCGTGCCGCCCTCGTCGCCTTGGATATTGAGCTCGGCATTCTCGTTAGTGCCATGAGAAACGTTGATGCTTTCGATCCATTCGGCAGTAACGATGTTGGTTCCCGAGTAATTCACGTTGAGCTTGCCTGCGGCCTGGATCTCGCCGCCGTTATAGTTGTTGAGCTTCAAGTCGTCGGCGCCGTCCCACGACCAGGTACCGGCCTCGTCGCTCGCCGCGGTGTTGTACTTGTTGCCGCCGACCTTGACCCATTCCGCTGCGAGCGAGACGCTCGGCATGAGCAGCGAGCTCACCGTGAGCGCGCACACGGCGCCCGCAACGATGCGGCGCGTCACGCGGCGCCAGCTGCCGTGCGCGAGTCCTATGCGACGGCGAACGTCGGGTTCGGCAACATGGGTTCCGGCGGTAGTGTTATTGCGTTTGGGGGTCGTGAACAAGGCTGCCATGGTTGCTCCCGTTCTCATAGGGCCTATACGACTAGATTCAGCGTATCTGCTGGATGTTGCCGGCGGTAGTGCCGTTTGGAGGGCAAAATGGCCAAAATGGGGGAGAAATAGGCCGCACGCCGGCGCAGGGACCGGCGCTAAAAGAAAAGCGCGGGGCCGCATGGCGACTCCGCGCTTTATTGTTCAGCTTTTGCAGCCTTGCCCTTACGCTACGAAGAAGTAGACGAGGAAGGCAAGGGCCGCGATCCACCCGTCCCGTGCGAAAAAGTGTTTACGGGCGCTTGCGGCTCACCACGGCGCCCGCGGCGATGGCGGCTGTTCCTGCAAGGGCGGCTGCCACGATGGCTGCGCTCGAGGCGTCGCCGGTTGCTGCGAGTTTGCCGGTGATCTTGGCTCCCGTGGCTGCAACTGCAACGGTCTTGGTCGTCTTCGTGCCCTCGGACTTGGAACCCTCGGGCTTGGTCTCGCCGGGCTTCTCCTCGGGTTTGATCTCCTCGGGAGGCGCGATGACCGTGCTCTTGGCGACAGCTTCGTCGTAGGGGGAGTCGACCGTGGCGTCGCCCGTGCCGATGGTTTGACCCGCCTCGTAGGAGATGCTGGAGCCGTACTCTTCTTCGTAGCGATAGTTAATGATCTTGCCGCCTGCGGGCGCCTGGATGGGAGCGCCTTCGATCTTGATGGTGCCGATCGCCTTGCCATCTTCGCTTATGGCAAGAGCGAAGATTGCCGCCGTGTCTCCCTCAGCCGTGAGCTTGCTGCGGACGATCGAGATACTCGCGGGCGTGATGCCCTCGTAGGTCTGGGCGAAGATACCGATGTTCAGACCCCTAGGCTCAGGGATGACCGCGCCGCTTTGGTCGTTGCTGTAGTGATCGGGGCCATCGCCACCGGTCTCGACATAGCGGGCTATAGCCTTAACAACGGAGTCGCTGATGTAGATGTGGCCGCCAGCGACGTTTGGCTGGTGGTTTCTGGTAGAGATTGCAACCGAGAATTTGCCTTCCGCGAACGCGTCCACGATGGAACCATTCTTGATGACGATGTCATCCCCGTCAGTGATGAGGGCGATGGCCTGGCCGCCGCTCGCGCTTGTACGGACCGTCACGGTCGCGTGATCGAGCGTAACGCCCTTGTAGGCATAGACACCATATTCAACACCGCTTGCGTCAAGGGAGGCGTTCGTGACCGCGAGACTGCCCTCAGTGTCGACGGCAAGATCTCCCTCGGAGTTCGCCTTGACCTGGCTGCCGCCTGAGATGTTGATGCCGTCTTCAGCCCAAATCGCCGCTTCTTCTATCGAGCTTGCTTCTACCTTGCCACCGCCTTTGATGGTCAGGTCACTGCCTGCGGCGATGCCGTAGCCTTCGCCTCCTTTAGCGATCACTGTGCCAGAGGAATCGATGGTGGTCTTGCCCTTGGATTGGATACCTTCGGTATCGCCCGTTGCATTCACGGTGCCCGAGCCCGTGATAGAGAGGTCGCCCTTTGCCTCAATTCCGTCGGCAGTAGTACTTGTGGTGTTCACGGTGCCTGGGCCAGAAATGGAGAGGTCGCCTGTGGATTTAATTGCATCGGTCTCGGCTGTCACATTGAGCTCATCCGTGCTATTCGAGCTCGTTATGTTCAACTCCGCTTTCTGGTTAGTGCCATCCTGCGCTTTGATGGCGGCTCCGGTGTAATCGGGCTCGGTTTTCACGGTGTTCTTGCCCTCGTACGCAATGTTGAGCTTGCCTGCAGCATTGATCGCACCGCCGTCATAGCCGTTGAGCTTCATATCGTCGGCGCCGTCCCATGACCAGGTGCCAGCCTCGTCACCCGCCGCGGTGCCAGCGTCATACCGGCTGCCGCCGACGTCCACCCACTCGGCCGCGAGCGAGACACTCGGCATGAGCAACGAGCTCACCGTGAGCGCGCAGGTCAGACCACAGACGATGCGGCGCGTCACGCGACGCCAGCTTCCGTGTGCGAGCAGCGTGCGACGGCGCACGTCGGGCTCGACAAAATGGGCTCCAGAGGTTTTGTCATTGCGCTTGGGGGTCGTGAACAAGGCGGCCATGGTTACTCCCATCCTCATAGGGCCTATGCGATTACGCCCAGCATATCTGCAGGATGTAGCCGGCGGTAGTGCCGTTTGGAGGGCAAAATGTCCAAAACTTGGGAAGCAATACATCGCGCGTCCGTGCGTAGCCTGGCTTTAAAAGAAAAGCGCGGAGCCGCTCGATGCGACTCCGCGCTTTGGTGTTCTGCTTTGGCAGCTTTGCCGCTACGCTACGAAGAAGTAGACGAGGAAGGCGAGGGCTGCGATCCACATGAGCGGCTTGATCTTGGAAGCCTCGCCCTTAAAGAGCGCGACGACCACGTAGGCGATAAAGCCCAGACCGATGCCGGCAGAGATGGAGTAGGTGAAGGGCACGCCGGCGACAATCATGAACGCCGGGAAACCCTGCGACACGTCGGACCAGTCGATCTCGGAGGCCTCGCTCATCATGAGGTAGCCGACGTAGACCAGGGCGCCGCAGGTGGCGGCGCTGGAAACGATGGTGACGATGGGGGAGAAGAACGCGGCGAGAATGAACAGCACGCCGGTGGTGACGGAGGTGAGGCCCGTGCGGCCACCGTCGGCAGCGCCGGAAGTGGACTCGACGAAGGTGGTGATGGAGGAGACACCCATGAAACCGCCCACAGCAGCGGCGGCGGAGTCGACGATCAGGATCTCCTTGATATTCTCGACGTTGCCGTCGTCGGTGAGGAACTCGCCCTGCTTGGCCACGGCCATCGCGGTGCCCATGGTGTCGAAGAAGTCACTCATGAGCAGCGAGAACGAGATGACGAGGAGCGTGGGGTCGGTAAGGACCTTGACGATGGCGGGCACGCCGCCGGCGTCGGCGATGGGGCCACCGATGCTCGAGAAGTCGAGCGGTGCGATGAAGCCCTCGGGGGCGTGGGTGACGCCCAGCGGGATACCGGCGATAACGGCGACGATGATGCCGATGAGCAGCGAGCCCGGCACGTTGCGGGAAGCCAGGGCAACCGTCACGACGATGGAGATGATGCCGACGATAAAGGTGGGGGAGGAGATGTCGCCCAGGCCGACGAGCGTACCGGCGCCAGCGGTGATGATGCCGGCATCGCACAGGCCGATCATGGCGATAAACAGGCCCAGACCCACCGAGATAGCGTGACGCAGGACAACCGGGATGGCGTCCATGATGGCCTCGCGCAGGCCACAAAGCACGAGCAGCAAGATGACGACGCCCTCAAGGAAGATGACGCTCATGGCCACGTGCCAGTCACCGCCGCAGACGGTGGTGGTGATTCCGGCAATCATCGCGTTGACGCCTAAGCCCGACGCGCAGGCGAGCGGGCGGTTGGCGAAGATGCCCATGCAGATGGTCATGATGCCGGCGCCCAGGCAGGTGGCGCAGGCGAGCGCTCCCGCATCGATGCCAGCGCCCGAGAGCACCGCGGGGTTGACGGCAATGATGTAGGCCATCGCCAGGAATGTTGTCAGTCCAGCGCGGAGTTCGGTCCCGATTGTGGACTTGCGCTCACTGACGTGAAATAGTTCGTCCATGCATACCCTTTCCTTGTTCGGCCCCGAGTTTAGGCCGATTGACACGAACTCACTCACTATATCGCCTTTACAACCTTGCTGTTCCTCACATGTTGATGTTCGGCGCTTTGTAGCGGACGGGCGGTATTTTTCGCATGAAAATGTGTGGGTACCGTATACTTAAGCAGTTACAACGACCCCTATGGAGGAACGTATGATTAAAGAGCTCTGCCACGACGAGGCTATTCTGTCCCAGCGTTGCGAGGTCGCGACCGTCGAGGACGAGTCGGTGGCACAGGACCTGATCGATACCATCAAGTCGCTCGACGATGCCGGCTGCCTTGCCGCCAACCAGATCGGCGTCACCAAGAAGGTCTGCGTCTATCTGGACGACGCCGGCGAGCCCCATGTGCTCTACAACCCCCGTCTGGTGTTTGGCCTGGGTGCCAGCAAGATGGAGGAGAGCTGCCTGACGCACGAGGAGGTCACCAAGTCCACGCGCTATATCAAGTGCAAGGTTGCCTTTGACCAGATCGTCGACGGCAAGATGAAGGAGTGCCGCCGCGACTACGCGGGCTTTGAGGCACAGATGATCCAGCATATGATCGACCACTGTCTCGGCAAGTTGGTCTAAGGGGACCAAAGCACCGCACTTTGACCCCTTAGACGACCTGCGGGGTTAACTTGGTTGAGCTTATCCTGCTTGAATAGCCCGGGTATGACGTTGTGAACTGCGTCCCAAATCTTGGACGCCCTAAATAGCGACTAGGCCGCGAGGGC
>CAJMBB010000120.1 GCA_905211615.1 uncultured Collinsella sp.
CCCCCTGCCGATCGTCGTCGGCATTATTCTGGGCAACCTCTTCCCCAGCTTTAAGAAGATGATGGCACCGGCACTTTCCGCCATCATCGTGCTCGTCTTCTTTGCCATGGGCTCGACCATGACTTTTGGTCAGCTTATCAACGGCGGTCTTCCCGGCATCCTGCTCGGCGTGATCTGCTCGGTGGTCTTTGCAATTCCCGTCATCGCGGTCGATAAGCTCACGGGCGGTACGGGTGTCGCAGGTGCGGCCATTTCAAGCTGCGCCGGAGCCAATGTGGCCACGCCTGCTGCCATGGCAAGCGTCAATGGGGCCATGTACGGTGGCGCCGTGCTCGCGACGGCTACGGCACAGGTTGCTGCCTGCGCAATCGTGACGGCTATTTTGACCCCGCTGGTCACCAGCTGGTGCTACAAGCATTTTGAGGGCCAGGGCAACGGCGATAGCAAGGCAACGACCGACAAGGCCGCCGCAGCCGCCTAATGCCAAGCGGCAATCAAAGCTAAAAACTAGCTACGCCACAGGGCGGCCACGGGGGATCCCGTGGCCGCCCTGCAGTTTCTGTAGGGTCTCTGGGACACTTTACCCTGCTAAAGCTGGCATAACAGCTAGAGCGAAGGTCGTACAAAGGCAAGGAAAAATAACATACAAATCGGTGAACGGTAGTTGTTCGCGCTCGCATTTCCTGCGGGTTTGTAAAAAACGCCCTTATGATATAAAAAAAGAAACATATAACAGCCCAGATGGAGAGGGTCGCTATGTTATCCTTCTCAAACGGGTGAAATCTTGGGTTTTGGGTTGTAGTTCCAAGGTGATAAACGTTTTCCCTACCCCAACGTGTGGTGAAGAACGGAAGAAGCCGGTAGTGCAAGCCGAACATTCAAGAATTCAATAAGCAGCGGTGTGAGAGAGCGCCGCATTACACGTAACTAGGAGCGTGGTTACACAATGCAGGAGGCATGGGAAGGCTTCAAGGAAGGCATCTGGACGGGAGAGGTTGACGTCCGAGACTTTATCCAGAAGAACTACACCCCCTACGAGGGCGACGAGTCGTTCCTCGCTGGCCCGACCGAGCGTACCAAGGAGCTGTGGGGCGAGGTTCTCGACCTGCTGCTTAAGGAGCGCGAGCAGGGCGGTGTCCTCGATATGGACACCAAGACCGTCACGGGTATCGTGAGCCACCCCGCTGGCTACATCGATAACGCCCACCGCGAGAAGGAGACCATCGTCGGCCTCCAGACCGACAAGCCGCTCAAGCGCGCGCTGCACGTCAACGGCGGTATCCGCATCGCTTGCCAGGCTGCCAGCCAGCACGGCTATAAGGTCGACGAGAACGTTGTCGAGCGCTACACCTTCGAGCGCAAGACCCACAACGCTGGCGTCTTCGATGTCTACACCCCCGAGATGCGTGCTTGCCGCTCGGCTCACATCATCACCGGTCTGCCCGATGGCTATGGCCGCGGCCGCATCATCGGCGACTACCGTCGTGTCGCCCTGTACGGCGTCGACTACCTGATCAAGGACAAGGAGGCCCAGAAGGCTTCCACCCCGACGGTCATGACCGCCGACAACATCCGCGATCGCGAGGAGCTGCAGGAGCAGATCCGCGCCCTCGGCGAGCTCAAGATGATGGCCGAGACCTATGGTTTCGACATTTCCAACCCTGCTACCAACACGCAGGAGGCCATCCAGTGGATGTACTTCGCCTACCTCGCTGCCGTCAAGGAGCAGAACGGCGCCGCTATGTCCATCGGCCGTACCTCTACGTTCATCGACATCTACGCTGAGCGCGACCTTGCCAACGGTACCTTCACCGAGGAGCAGATCCAGGAGTTCGTGGATCACTTCATCATGAAGCTCCGCATGGTCAAGTTTGCCCGTACCCCCGAGTACCAGGCCCTGTTTACCGGCGATCCGCAGTGGGTCACCGAGTCCATCGGCGGCATGGGTGTTGACGGCCGTACGCTCGTTACCAAGATGAGCTACCGCTACCTGCACACGCTCGAGAACATGGGCACCAGCCCCGAGCCCAACATGACCGTTCTGTGGTCGACCCGTCTGCCCGAGAACTTCAAGAAGTTCTGCGCCAAGACTTCTGTCGCCAGCTCCTCGATCCAGTACGAGAACGACGACCTCATGCGCGTTTACCACGGCGACGACTACGGCATCGCCTGCTGCGTGTCCTCCATGCGCATTGGCAAGGAGATGCAGTTCTTCGGCGCCCGTGCCAACCTGGCCAAGTGCCTGCTGTACGCACTTAACGGCGGTGTTGACGAGGTTTCCAAGAAGCAGGTCGGCCCCAAGTACCGCGCTGTCGAGGGTGACACGCTCGATTACGACGACGTTGTGGCCAAGTACAATGACATGATGAAGTGGCTTGCTGGCGTGTACGTCAACTCGCTGAACATCATTCACTACATGCACGACAAGTATTGCTACGAGCGCATCCAGATGGCTCTGCACGACAAGCACGTGCATCGCTGGTTCGCTACGGGCATCGCTGGCCTTTCCGTCGTGGCCGACTCCCTGTCCGCCATCAAGTACGCCAAGGTCCACCCCGTCCGTGACGAGAACGGCATCATCGTCGACTTCGAGACCGAGGGCGATTTCCCCAAGTACGGTAACGACGACGACCGCGTCGACCAGATCGCTCATGACGTTGTGCACCAGTTCATGGAGTACATCCGCATGAACGACACCTACCGCAACTCCGTGCCCACGACCTCGGTTCTGACCATTACCTCCAACGTCGTGTACGGTAAGAAGACCGGTTCCACGCCCGACGGCCGCAAGGCTGGCCAGCCGTTCGCCCCGGGTGCTAACCCCATGCACAAGCGCGATAGCCACGGCGCCATCGCTTCGCTGTCTTCGGTTTCCAAGCTCCCGTTCCGCGATGCTCAGGACGGCATCTCCAACACCTTCTCCATCATCCCGAGTGCGCTCGGCAAGGAGGACCAGGTGTTTTTTGGCGATATCGACCTTGATCAGCTGGGCGAGTAACTATTGTTAGTGCTATACTAACAATAACGATTACTGATTAGCGCGCCGGTTTCGGCCGGCGCCTATTAATCGAAGGAGACACATTATGAAGGTTTCTGAAGTTTCCGAGACCCAGGCCGATAACCTGGTCCACATGCTCGACGCTTACGCCGAGAAGGGTGGCCACCACCTGAACATCAACGTCTTCAACCGTGAGACGCTGCTCGACGCTCAGGCTCACCCCGAGAAGTACCCGCAGCTGACCATCCGCGTTTCCGGCTATGCCGTGAACTTCCACACGCTCACCAAGGAGCAGCAGGACGAGGTCATTGCGCGTACCTTCCACAACAAGTTCTAAAGGGATTTAACTCCCGCAGGATCGCCGGGCCGCTTTGGGTTACTTTCCAAAACGTCCTCGGACATGCAAAGGGCTCCGCTGCGCGCTTCGCGCGGCGGAGCCCTTTGCGTCCTGCGGAAATGTTTTGGAAAGTAACCCAAAGCGGCCCGGCGGGGGTCCTGTGTAGTCACCCTTTAGGCGGAACTCTCTTAATGGGTTGAGCGTTCTGGATACTTGCTTGCTACCGTTTATCGCGTATAGCGACCGTTTGCGGAATAAGTAACACTCCTTAATAAACCGTGTAGAATCTCAGATAAGCACGGAGTTTTCCAGGGAGACGCTGTCCTTTGTTGTGTGCAAGGGGCGGCGTCTCTTTGGCGCTTGGACGCCGTTGTACAACAGTGCGGCGGCGCGTGCCATGTATTGAAAAGCCAATGTCGAGATGGGTCGTGATAAGAATGGGCAAGTACGTAATCGTGGTTGAGTCTGGGTCGGATGTGACGCCGGAGCTCTGCGAACGCTATGGCATCGTGCGCGTGCCCATGCATGTCACGATTGGTGACGAGACCGTCGAGGACGGCTCGATCGATCCGCTCGAGATTTATTCGCGCTGCAACGAGTTTGGCGTGATGCCCAAGACCAGCGGTTGCTCGCCGGCGGATTTTGCGCATGTGTACGACCGCATCCATGCCGAGCAACCCGACGCGACTATTTTGCATCTTGCATATTCTGAGGCCACGACCTGCTCGCATCAATCATCGAAGATCGCCGCCAAGGGTCGCGATTACGTCTACTCCATGGACACGCGCTTTGTCTCGGTGGGCCAGTCGCTCGTTGTCGTCGAGACGGCCAAGTATATTGAGGCTCATCCCGATGCCACCGTCGACGAAATTTTCGCCTTCACCAATTCGGTCATGGACCGCGTGCTGCTGGGCTTTGTTCCTACCGATCTTGCCTTCCTTAAGGCGGGCGGTCGCTTGTCCAACGTCGCATTCCTTGGCGCCCATCTGCTCAAGATTAAGCCCTGCATTGAGGTGACGGGCGGCAAGTTCGTGGCGACCAAGAAGTTCCGCGGCTCTATGCTCAAGTGCGCCCGCGCCTTTATTGACCACATGGTTGCCAAGGGCGAGATCGACTACTCGCACATTGGCTTGGCATATTCGGTGGGCCTTTCCCAGGAGCTGCGCGATGACATGGAAGTCTATGCGCATGACCTGGGCTTTAAGGACGTTACCTGGACTCAGGTCGGCGGCGTCATCTCGAGCCATTGCGGCCCGACCGCCTTCGGTGCGGTGCTCACGCTTAAGGCGTAAAGGCCGCAGGCGAGCGTTCTCCAGCCTGACATCTCGACGTAGCCCCCAGCCATGGTGATGGGGGATAGATTAAAACGTGCCGTTCTAGTCCGAGACGTTTAAACGCAAACGCATGGGCTAGAATGGCTCTGGCATTTTAATTGGTTGTATCCAAGGAGAGGCAAGGTAGCGCGAATGGCAGAAATGACGCTTGAGGGTGTGGACGCTCGTCCCGAGGACTCTGCGTTTGCCCTTGGCCGCGTGCATTCGATCGAGACGATGGGAACGGTCGACGGACCCGGCATCCGCTTTGTGGTGTTTGTTCAGGGCTGTCCCATGCGCTGCGCGTATTGCCACAATCCCGATACCTGGTCGGTCAACGGCGGCACGATGGTGACCGTCGAGCACCTCATGGATGAGTTCCAGAGTAACCACGAGTTCTATCGCAGTGGCGGAATTACGGTTTCGGGCGGCGAGCCACTTCTGCAGCCCGAGTTTTTGGCCGACCTGTTCCGTGCAATGCACAACAACCCCGATGGTCGTGTGCATACCTGCCTGGATAGCTGTGGTTACGCCTTCGACCCTCAGCATCCCGAGAGGTTCGATGCCGTGCTCAACGAGACCGACATGGTACTGCTCGATATTAAGCATGCCGACCCGGTCGAGCATAAAAAGCTGACCGGTTGTGATCCCGCACGCATCCTGGCGTTTGGCGATGAGCTTGCACGTCGCAAGATCAAGGTCGTTATCCGCCACGTGGTGGTGCCGGGCATTACCGACACGGTGGAGGAGTGCGAGGCACTCGGTCGCCTCATCGCTCCATGGCACAACGTGGTGGGCCTGGAAATGCTGCCGTATCACACGATGGGTGTCGTCAAGTACGAACAACTGGGCATTCCCTATAAGCTCGAGGGCGTGCCCCAGATGGATACCGCGCGCATGCCCGAGCTGCGCAACGCCGTCATGACGGGCATGAAAAAGCGCCGCGCTGAACTCAAAAACGCCATCGGCTAGCGAGCCATTTTCGCTCCCCAAAGGCACTCATTGGGGACAGACTTAAATGAGTGCCCCTGGGCACCAAGTTGATTGCCAAAGAGCCCCGTCAAGTTGCGGTGGAATAGTTCTTGTTTTTCGGCTTATGCCGCCCAAACAGGAACTATTTCACCGCAACTGCGCTTTGGGTAGAGATGTGCAACAGAATTGGCAAAAATGCATAGAAACGCTTGTGGTTTCTTTAAAGACACCTTAAACGCCACTGAATATCTTTGGAAAGAAATGGAGGCTTCGGTAGTTTGTGTGACAAGGGGCTAGCCTAGGCAGCAA
>CAJMBB010000121.1 GCA_905211615.1 uncultured Collinsella sp.
ATGGCCTCTTCTCGCCGCGTGCGCCGCGGCGTTCGCCCTGCCCTACCCGCATGAGCTCGCCAATCCCGCAGCACGCCGCGCGTGGTTCGCGCGGGCGATGCCCATCTGCTGGGCGACCGCCTCTTGGTTGAGACCTTCCAGGTCGCACAGGCGCAGCACCTCAAGCTCGTCGACGGTCATGTCGATGGCATCACCGCTGGCCAGGCCATCGGGGGTAAAGCCGCGGTATTCGGGGATGATCCCGACGCGGCGCAGTTTTTCGCGTCTTCCTGCCATGCACACTCCTTATCTGACATATGTCAACAATAGGATAACGCGTTAGTCGTTGGGCGCAAGGCATTTCTGGCATATGTCAGAAAAAAGCTAAGATGCCTCGTTGCCGCATGCGGAGCCGCGCTGCCGTGCATTGCGTGTGCCGGACTAAGTGTCCAATTCGACACTCGCGCGCCTGGGCTACAATAAATCTCGCTTATAGGCGACTGACAGGAGGGTCAATGAGCAAAGCTGATCAGCAGTTTGTAACCATGTGCCGCGATATCTTGGACCATGGCACCACCACCGAGGGCCAAAAGGTCCGTCCGGTGTGGGAGGACGGCACCCCTGCCTATACCATTAAAAACTTTGGCGTCACGGCGCGCTATGATCTGCGCGAGGAGTTCCCCGCGCTCACCCTGCGTCGTACGGCGCTTAAGTCTGCCATGGACGAGATTCTGTGGATCTATCAAAAGAAGTCCAATAACGTGCATGATCTCAACAGCCATATCTGGGATGAGTGGGCCGATGAGACCGGTTCCATCGGTAAAGCCTACGGCTATCAGATTGGTCAGAAGAGCCATTACGCCGAGGGCGACTTCGACCAGATGGACCGTGTGCTGTACGACCTTAAGCACACGCCGTATAGTCGCCGCATTATGACCAATACGTACGTGTTTAGCGATCTGTCCGAGATGCACCTGTATCCGTGCGCCTACGGCGTGACCTATAACGTCACGCAGCGCCCGCAGGACGACAAGCCGACGCTCAACATGATTCTCAACCAGCGCAGCCAGGATATTTTGGCCGCGAACAACTGGAATGTGTGTCAGTACGCCATTCTGCTCATGATGGTGGCGCAGTCGGTCGATATGATCGCTGGCGAGCTGCTGCATGTGATTGCCGATGCCCACATTTACGACCGTCATGTCGATATCGTCCGCGAGCTTATCGAGCGTCCGCAGTTTGCGGCTCCCAAGGTAACGCTCAACCCCGATGTGCATGATTTCTACGCGTTTACGACCGATGATCTGATTGTTGAGGGCTATGAGCACGGCCCGCAGGTCAAGAACATCCCCATTGCGGTGTAGGTGACGCGCATGACGTGTAAGCTTTCTGCCATTGTCGCTGTGTGCGATGACTGGGGCATTGGCTGCGAGGGTGACATGGTCGTGTCCAATCGCTCCGATATGCGCCATTTTGTAGCGTGTACCAAAGGTTGCCCGGTCATTATGGGACGCAAGACACTTCTGAGTTTTCCCGGCGGACGACCGCTCAAGAATCGCCGCAATATCGTGCTCACCCGCGACGAGAGCTTTGCTGCCGTGGGTGTCGACGTGGTGTATAGCGTCGACGAGGCCTTGGCCGCCGTGGCCGATGAGCCCATTGCGTGGGTGATTGGCGGCGGCGAGGTGTATCGACAGTTTCTGCCGTATTGCGCCGAGGCCGAGGTCACGCATAACCACTGCGTGCATGTCGTGGATACGTACTTTCCCGATTTGGAAGCCGATCCTGCGTGGGAGATTGCGCAGCGTAGCGGGGTCGCGACGATTGCCGCCGGTGAGGGTGACGAGGGCGTCGATTATGAGTTCGTGACGTATCGTCGCATTGAGGCGTAAAACCGATTATCCCTTCGGTATTATCGGGTTGAAATGAATGACGGGGCGGCGCATGGCGTTGCCCCGATATTTGTATAGGTGCTGCAAAGAAAGGTGCGGGCTGGCTGCTATGACTGATGCCGTTGAGGTTCTGCGAATTGATTCGCTCGAGGACGAGCGGCTCGATGCCTATGTGCGACTGACCGAGCGCGAGCTGCGCTGCGTGCTGGAGCCGCAAAAGGGCATCTTTATTGCGGAGAGCGCCAAGGTCATCGAGCGTGCCGTGCGCGCCGGATACGAGCCGGTGAGCTTTCTTTTGGGTGAACGCTGGCTCGATCAGATGATGCCGCTGTTCGAGCGCCTGGTTGTGCGCGAGGGCGCGGGTCCGGTTCCTGTGTTCGTGGCCTCCATGGAGCTCATGGAGCATTTGACGGGCTTTAACGTGACGCGTGGTGCGCTCGCGGCGTTCCGTCGCCCGCGTCAGATTCCGGTTGATGAGTTCTTGGGCGGCGTCGTCGAGGCGGCGGGGGATCGTCCGGTGCGTGTGTGCGTGCTTGAGGGTATTGTCGATCACACCAATGTTGGCGCGATATTTCGCTCGGCTGCCGCATTGAACGTTGACGGTATTTTGGTCAGCCCGACGTGCTGCGACCCGTTGTACCGTCGCTCGGCCCGCGTGAGCATGGGCGCCGTGTTTCAGGTTCCGTGGACGCGTATTGGCAGTGAGGCGCGCGTATGGCCGCATGATGGGCTGGCGGCGCTGCACGATGCCGGCTTTTCGTGTGCCGCCATGGCGTTGACGGATGATTCGGTGTCGCTGGACGATCCGGTGCTGCAGGAGATTGACCGCCTGGCGATCTTTATGGGTACCGAGGGTGCCGGCCTGGGAGCCAAGACCATTGAGGGCTGTGATCGCGCCGTGCGCATTCCGATGGCGCACGGGGTCGATTCGCTCAACGTGGCCGCGGCGAGCGCCGTCGCCTTTTGGCAGTTGTGCCCGCACGTGAGCAATGAGTATCACTACCAGCCGGGTTTGTATCACTAGGCAGTTATTCCGCACCGCGCTCTAGTTCGGGGTGTTTCGGTCGCCGCCAGTCGGTGCTAAGCTGGTTTTGGCTTTGGTTTTAAATTGCTGTTTTGTTGTTTGACGTATGCGTGTGGGGAGGGCGTGTGGCTAAGAAATCTACGGCTATCGATGTAACGCAGGGTGTCATTTGGCAGCAGCTGCTTTCGCTGTGCGTTCCCATCTTCTTTAGTTCGTTTTTTCAGCAGGCCTACACGCTTATCGGTACGTATATCGTCGGTCAGTTTGGCGGCAAGCTCGCACTGGGTGGCATTCAGGCCACGATGGTGCTTACGGAGCTCTGCATTGGTTTTTGCGTCGGTGTGGGTGCTGGCTGTGCCGTTATTACCGGTCAGTATTTTGGCCAGCACGATGATGAGCGACTGAGTCGTTCGGTCCATACGGCCATGACGCTTGCGCTGGTGGGCGGTATCGTTTTCTCGATTCTTGGCATAGTGTTCGTTGAGCCCATGCTGGTGCTTATGAACACGCCGCATGAACTATTGGCCGAGGGCGTGGCCTATGCTCGCTGTTATTTTGCCGCGATGGTTGCGGCACTGCTGCTTAATATGGGAACCGCACTGCTGCGTGCCGTGGGCGACACACGCGGGCCCGCCGTGATCATTGCCTCTGGCTGCCTGGTTAACGTGGTGCTGGATATCATCTTTGTCGCTGTGTTGCATATGGAGGCGCTGGGCTGCGGCATCGCAGTGGCGCTGACCATTTGCTCCAATGCAACGATGATCGTGTTTCGCATGATGCGCGCTCCGGGCGCATGGCGTCTTTCGCTGTCTAAGCTCGGCATCGATCGCGGTATTTGCAAGAGCATGATCTCGTGTGGTCTGCCGCTTGGCTTTCAGTCTGCTGCCTATTCGATTTCCAATGTTTTGATTCAGGTGTCGGTCAACTCGTTTGGTGCCGATGTCACCACGGCGTGGGGTCTTTCGGGCCGCTTAGATGGCATTGTCTGGATGGTTACCGAGGCGCTCGGCGTGTCGATCACCACGTTCTCGGCACAGAACTTTGGCGCGCGCAACTACGAGCGCATGCGCAAGGGCTACCATACGTCGCTCGTGCTGTCGTTTATGCTCATTGGTGGCCTGTCTGCCGTGCTGCTGGTGTTCTCGGGTCCGTTGTCGCGTCTGTTTGTCGACGATGCTTCGATTTCGGCGTACACCACGACGATTCTTCATTTCATCGCGCCGTTCTACGCGATCTTCTCGATTATCGAAAACGCGTCGGGCTCCATTCGCGGTGCCGGCGTGAGTCTGCAGCCTATGATGCTCACCATCTTTGGCACCGTTGTCTTGAGGGTGATCTGGGTGTTTGCGATCATGCCTTTCGATCCTTCGCTCGAGCATCTACTGCTGGTCTACCCCGTAACGTGGCTCATTACGGCCACGATGTTCACCATCTACCACCACAGCGGCAACTGGCTCGGCCGCGCCACCGCCTAATTGATCCGTAGGGGACGGAGGAGAACGGATCATTGGCTGGCGATAAGGCGAAGTGATCCGTTTTCCTCCGTCCCCTTTGCATCAATTAGTATTCGATGCCTTGGCGGGCTAGGAGGCCTTCGTCGAAGTAGTGTTTGACGGGGCGCATTTCGGTTACTAGGTCGGCAAGGTCGGCGAGGGGCAGCAAGCCGCGGCTGGTGAGTACGAGCTCCGTGGCGGTCGGTTTCATCGCGATCAACGCTTCGACATCTTCGCGCGTCACAAAGCCCCGTCGCATGGCTTCCCCCAGCTCATCCAAGATCAGCAAGTCGACCTTGCTAATCTGTTCGCGTGCGAGCTCCATGATCTGTGCGGCACAGGCTTCGGGCGTGTCGCGGTCGGCTTGTACGATGCGTAACCCCAATCGAGGCGCTGCGTCATGCTCGGCGCAGTGCAGCTTCTTGGCAATCTGCAGCATGAGTACGTCGAGCCTATAACCTGTGGCGCGCATCGCCAATCCCAGCGCAGCCGTGGTTTTGCCCTTGCCATCGCCCGTATAGATCTGAACCTTGCCGACTTCGAGTGATGCCATCTCTATCCTTTCGTGCCCGGCGTCGGTTTATCGCCGGCCGGGTTGGGTATTCTAGTTAGCATTATCAACCCCAGTAGATGGAGTTCAAGCAGATGGAGATGGATGACAACAAGCGTAGACGGAATATGATCCTCTACGTGCTCATCGCCTTCGTCGTCTACCTCGTGCTCTCGACCGTTCTGTTCCCCAACATCGGTCACACGCAGCAGATTACGGAGACCGATTACTCGACGTTTGTGAAAGCGCTCGACAAGAAGAGCGGCGAAAAGGTCGAGTACAACACCGACGACTATACGATTTATTACACCAAGAAGGGCGAGGACGAGAACATCGCCTATAAGACGACCGGTGTGCCGAATGATGCAGGCTTTACCGATCGCGTGCTTGAGTCTGGCGCTTCGCTGGAGTCGGTCGTTCCCGATAAAAACTCGGGTTTGATGACCTACTACCTGCTCACACTCATTCTTCCCATGGCGATTTTCTTCCTCATTGGTTGGTGGCTCAACCGCCGCATGAAGAAGGCCATGGGTGATGACGGCCCGTCGATGAACTTTGGCGGCGGCGGTTTTGGCGGCGGCGGACTGGGTAAGTCCGGCGCGCGCGTGATTGCCTCCAAGGACGTGGGCGTGACCTTTAAGGATGTCGCCGGCCAGGAAGAGGCCAAGGAGTCTCTCAAGGAGGTCGTCGACTTTCTGGAGAAGCCGCAGCGCTACGAGGAGATTGGCGCCAAGCTGCCGCGCGGTGCTCTCCTTGTTGGCCCTCCGGGTACCGGTAAGACCCTGCTTGCCAAGGCTGTTGCCGGCGAGGCCGGTGTTCCGTTCTTTAGCATTTCGGGCTCTGAGTTCGTTGAGATGTTTGTTGGTCGCGGCGCTGCTAAGGTGCGTGACCTGTTTAAGCAGGCCAAGGAAAAGGCCCCGTGTATCGTCTTTATCGACGAGATCGATACCATCGGCAAGAAGCGCGATGGCGGCGG
>CAJMBB010000122.1 GCA_905211615.1 uncultured Collinsella sp.
CGAACCTCCAGTCCGGACCGCCCCGCGGTCCAACTTTCTGTCCGCACCCCCTTTTTGCTGCTAGATAGCATATTCGGTTCCTAATTCACCGCAACTTTTTGGTGGTGACTTACTGGTAGCGTAGGCACTCCACCGGGTTGAGCTTTGCTGCGCGGCGAGCGGGATAGAAGCCAAAGATTACGCCGATGCCGACGGAGACGGCGAAGGCCAGCAGCACCGTGGCGATTGAAAAGCTCGGTGTGATTTGCCCGCTGGCTCCGAGCTCGCCAAGAATCCCGGATCCGGAGGCAAACATCGCGAGGCCCCAGGCCAGCAGATAACCAATCAGGACACCCAACAGTCCGCCGGTCACGCACAGCGCCGAGGACTCGGCCAAAAACTGCGCGGTGATATCGCGACGACTGGCGCCCAGAGCGCGGCGGATGCCGATCTCGCGAATGCGCTCCGTTACGTTGGTAAGCATCATATTCATAATGCCGATACCGCCGACAAGCAGCGAGATGCTGGCGACAGCACCCATGATGAGCGAGAACGCGCCCATAAAGGAGTTGAGTGCATCGATGGCGCTTTTCATGGATGTCGCCGATACACTGTCGTACTCATTCTCCTCCGCGATGCCCTTCATCGCGCGCACCTTGGACTCGATGGTCTTACAAAGCTCATCCATGTCCGTGCCCTCGGCGGCAAGTGCCGTCACACTGGGGAATGAAGGATTCTCGTCGCCAAACAGCCCGGCGATGGTTTCGCGTGGCATATACAGCGTGAGCGAGCCCATGGAGTCGCTGCCGCCATCAATCACGCCTACAATCTGCACCTCGCCGTTGGACACCTTGATGGTTTTCCTCAGCGCATCCTGTTCGTTGCCGTAAAGCTGATCGGCGCCGCCGCGGCTGATGAGCGCCACGCGCGAGCCTGATTGGGACTCGGCCTGGGAATAGGTGCGCCCCGCAACGAGCTTGCTGGCCCCCACGGCGTCGAGCATGTCGCTATCGACACCCTGTGCCATGACGGTATAGCTTTTATCGCCGGTCTTGTACTCGGTATACGCGCTGTCGACAATGCCGATCTGCTCTATCTGCGGCACCAGTTTTTGAAGCTTCTCGATGTCCGACTCGGTGAGTTCTTGCGACGAATAGATTTGCACCATGCGTGCCGCATTGAGGCCCAGGCTGTTGACCAGGGTGTTTTGGATGCCGCCGATGAGTGAGGTCATGGCGATAACCGAGGCGATGCCAATGACGATGCCCAGGATGGTGAGCAGGCTGCGGCCCTTGTTGGCCTCGAGCGAGTGAAGGGCTTCCTGGATGAGATCGCGGGCGCTCATGCCACCACTCCTTTCAGCGGGTTGGCGGAGGCGGAAATCATGGGCAGGCTATCTACGGCGCTGCGTAGGGTCTTCGGTGCATGTGGAATATACGCGCCGTCATGGATGCGGCCGTCGCGGATGGTCACGGCGCGGTCGGCTTCGGCGGCGATGCCGGGGTCGTGTGTGATGAGCACGATGGTCTTGCCGCGCTCCTGAAGCTTGTGGAATGTTTCCATGACGAGCGCTCCGGTTGCGGAGTCCAGGTTTCCCGTCGGCTCATCGGCCAGGATGATGGGCGGGTCATTGACAAGGGCGCGCGCGATGGCGACACGCTGCATCTGGCCGCCCGAGAGCTCGGATATGCGGTGGTCCCAGTGGTCGACCGGTAGCGTGACGGCCTGCAGCGCGTGCACGGCGCGCATTTCCCGCTGGCTTCGGGGCACATTGGTGTAGGCCAACGGCAGCATGACGTTTTCGATAACCGACAGGCGCGGCAGCAGGTTGAAGCTCTGAAAGACAAAGCCAATGCTCAGGGCGCGAACTTCGGTGAGCTCGTCATCGTCAAGCTCGGCCACGTTGATCCCTTGCAGGTAGTAGTCGCCCGCCGTCGGCTTATCCAGGCAGCCTAGGATGTTCATGAGCGTTGATTTGCCCGAACCCGAGGGGCCAGTGATAGCGACGAATTCGCCGGGATTTACCGCCAGGCTCACGTTGTGCAGGATGTGGGCGCACCCCGCCTCGCTCTCAAAAATGCGGTGCACGTTGCGGATGTCGATAACGGGACGCATTACATGCCCTCATCAGCAGACATGCTGCCCGAACCCGCGCTGTAGCCGCCGTCAGCCGTTGCGTCCGCTCCGGTGTCCATGACGAGCGTGTCGCCATCGCGCAGCTTGGTAACCGGCACGTTGGGGTTGATCTCGTTGCCCTGGTCGTCGCGCTTGACCTGTGTCTTGCCGACTACGGCTTCGTTGTCGTTTTGCGTCACGACGGTCATCTTCACGCGACGGGTTTGCTTGCCCTCGTCATCGGTTGCCACGTTGACGTAATAGTGTTCGCCGTCTTCGGTCATGAGCGCCATCGTCGGTACCATTACCACGTCGTCGAGCTGCTCGGTCACCACCGATACCTCGGCTGTCATGCCCGGCTTCAGGCGCGCGTCGGGAGCCTCGATGAGGATGTCGACGTTAAAGGTTGCGCTGCCGCCACCGGAGTTGGAGTCGGAGTTTGCCACCGAGGCGATGGCCGTGACCGTTCCCTGGCTCACGATATCGGGAAACGCGGGATACGTGACGTTGGCGCTCTGCCCAACGGCGATCTTGGCGATATCCTTTTCGCCCACCTGCACGGTTACCTTCATCTTGGACAGGTCGGCGATCTGCATGCACTGCTTGCCGCCGCTCGTATCGCTTTCGCCCATGATCATGCCGCCTGTTACCGTGGCGCCCACCTTGGCGTTGAGCTCCACGATGCTGCCCGAGCTCGGGGCCGTTACCGTACGGCTAGCGGCCTTGGCGTTCGCCTGGTCGAGGTTTGCCTGGGCCGAAGCGAGGCTGCGCTGCGCGGCCGATACGGCGTTCGTGTCCGCTGATGCCGCGGAGACACCAGCCGCTGCGGAAGCTCCATCGGCGTCCGTCGTTGGGGTGGCCTGCGCGGCAGCTGCGGCTTTCTGCGCGTTGGCGAGGTCTTCCTGGGCGGCTGCAACTGCACGCTGCGCCTCGGCAACGTTGCGATCGAGCTCGTCGTTTTTAATGGTCATAAGCACGTCGCCCTCGTTGACGGATTGGCCTGCCTGCACGTTGATCGAATCGACCGTACCGTCGACAGAAGGGGAGACCACTGAGGACGAAATGGGTTTGAGCTGGCCTTTCGCCTCGACCGTTGTGGTAAACGTGCCCTCGGTCACCATGTCGGTCACAGGCCCGCTAGCGCCCTGTGGCTGCGCATTGATAACCAGGGTTGCGACAATGGAAATGAGCGCGATGGTACCTATGACGCCGGCGGCAATACCGCGTCGAATCAGCTTTTTGCGTCGACGTTCGGCACGTTTTGCCTTGAGCTTGGCATACGCCTCTTCATCGGAAATCTCGGCCGTATCGTTCGCGCGTTCGCTCTGCTTGTCGGCATGTACGTTTGTAATCAGAGGAATCGTTTCGGTGGCACCTTCGGGCGTGCGCTCGGTATCATCTGGGCCCGGGGTGATCGTGGGGACATTCGGCATAGCGTCTCCTTTATAGAAAGAACCTCGATAATTATATGCGCCCACCGGTTGGGGCGGGCGCATAGGACGGTTTCTTTCGGAACTGTTAGATTGGTCGCAGCGGTTCCACGTTGTAGGAATGCGCGCGTTGCACTACGAGTGGACAACCACGCACAGGCCGACTTTGATGCAGTCGTGAAGTGCCTTGGCGTCTGCCAGGCGCAGGTTGATGCAACCGTGGCTGCCGCACCACTTGTACGACTCGGCATTATCGAAGCTCTTGTCGTTTTGCCAGGTGGCATCGTGGAAGCCGATCATATTGCCCTCGAACGGCATCCAGTAGCTCACCGGGCTTTCGTATTTGGGCTTACCGGTCTCGGGGTCCTTGGCTCCGATCAGGGTACTGCCGCCGTCGTTGCTGTTGATCTGCCACACGCCTTCGGGGGTGGCGTCCTCGCCCGGCTTGCCCGAGATAAAGTTGGCCTCCCAAACGATATTTCCGCTCTCGTCATAGTAGCGCGCGTGCTGTTCGGACAGGTCGACGTCGATATACGCCTTCCAGTCGGGCTCTCCCTTTGCGGTAAAGGTGTCGGCCTTCTGGGAGTACTTGATCTCGATTTCGCCGGTCTGCTTGTTGTTAATGGCGTCCTCGACCTGCTTGGCGAGCGAGCTGCTGTCGATGGACCAACCAAAGTCGCCGCCTTCGACGGCGCACTGCTTGCCATCGGCGCGCGTCCACCAGCGAGTGGAGCCCACGGTATTAAAGCCGTTGGCGAGTTCGGCTGCCCAGCTGCTGATCTGCGACGTATCGAGCGTGGGGTTGGCCGGATCGGCAAAGCTGATCCACTGCAATACGGAGCCGCCATCAACCTTGCCGGCATCCTCGCCGTTAAGCTTGAGGGTCACGTTGACGCCCAGGAAGTTGTTGGCGGCATCGCATGCGGCCTGAATCTGATCATCGGTCAGCGTTCCATTGAGCGGCTCATAGGCATCGTTGCCGAGCTTGGAAAGATCTACGGTCTCGGCCAGCGAGGCAAGCTCGAGCTCGGCATATTTAATGACATGCTCGCGGTTGAGTTTTTCGTTGGAGCGCGCCTTCTCGACGGTAAACTTGCCGGCCTGCTCGTCATAGGAGCTATTGGCCTCGAACGTGCCCGAACGCCCCTCGTTAAACTCGTCGATGGCGGCGCCCAGATCCTTCTCAAACTTCTTTTGGTCAAAGGTATCGGAGAGCATGGACAGGTCGACGTCTTGATCAAGATCGACTTCGTTGGAGGTAGCGGTTGTTTTGGCCTTGCCGCTTAAGGATTCCACAAGGCGGACCGGCCATACAAAGGCTTCGTTGTGGCTGATAATCTCTTTTGCGGCAGCTTCGCCATCGACGATGGGCTCATCGGACTCGGGCTGATAGGTCCAGCTAAAGTCATCGCCTGTCACGGTGAGCTTATAGTGCTTCCATGCCGAATTGACCTTGGTAGCGGCAGACGAAGCGTTGGAGAACGAGACGTCGACGCCGGCGATGGTGGTGTTGGGGTAGGCTAGCTGCGAAAACGCTACGATTCCTACGATATAGACAATGACGATAAGACCCAAGACGACAAAGAGCGTCGTCTTTTTGCCCGACTTATTGTTGCCGGCGGACTTGCGCGCGGGGCCGCGATCGCCTCGGGCGTGCGTGGGGGGCTGCTTGGGCGCATTGCCGTTTGCCTGGCGCTGCTGTCGCTGTTGGTTTGGGCGTTGGGAAGCGTTTGCAGCACCACGCTGCTGACCGTGGCTCGGCGCGATAGGACGCGGTGACTGAACGCCGCCGGTGTGCCTGCTCGGCTGCTGCGGATCGGGAATCAGTTGAGTTCGATCGTTTTGCGACATCGTATGCATATCCTTCGAATTTCGCCTTATGGCTCATCGTGTTTTTACTGGGCTTGCATTATAGCGATTGCCCTGCTGTTTGTGGTACGGAAACGGTGGCATTCAAAAGAGGTGGGACATTTGTCCCACCTTTGAGTCATTCTTTGCCGTTATCCGCACACGCCGCATTTTGCACAGGCCGAAAGTGCGGCCGGAGCCTGCGCGATGCCGCCCTTTGCCGTCTCGCGCAGCGTGGCCGGCAACGCGTGACCCACCGAGAGCATGACATGTGCCATCTGGTCAAACGGCACCAAGCTCTTAATGCCGGCGAGGGCGAGTTGTGCCGAGCTAAAGGCCGCTGCCACGCCGATGGCGTTGCGGTTTTGGCAGGGCACCTCCACGAGGCCACCGACGGGGTCACAAACGAGGCCCAGCAGGTTACTTAGCGCGATGGAACTGGCGTCGAGAGCCTGCTCGGGCGTGCCGCCGAGCATCTGCACCAGCGCGGCGGCTG
>CAJMBB010000123.1 GCA_905211615.1 uncultured Collinsella sp.
GCGCCAGCCGATCATGTCCATCGCGCGCAGCAGGCAGCGGTCGAGCGCGCAGGCGTTGAGCTTCTCGTTGTAGTACTGCGGCATAATCTCGCCCTCGTGAACCATGTTCTTAAGACGCAGGTCGGCGGGATCCATGTGCAGCATGTCGGCGAGCTCGTTGACGGCACTCTCCACGGCAAACTGGCCCTGGGTGGCACCGTAGCCGCGATACGCACCGCCGCGGTTGGTATTGGTGTAGACGGCGTCCCAGCTAAAGCGGCTCGCCTTCACATGGTTGTAGATGGGCAGGCTCTTGTGGCCCGAAAGGCCGATCGTCGTGGTGGCATGCTCGCCATACGCGCCGGCGTTGGACAGCGTATGCAAATCGATGGCCGTGATGGTGCCGTCGTTCATGGCACCCAGCTTGACGGTCATCTGCATCTGATGGCGCGAGTTGCCCGCGGTGATGGTCTCCTCGCGGGAGTAGCAGCAGTAGCTCGGACGGCCGGTCTGCTGGGTGACGAACGCAACGAAGATCTCGCAGCAGCCCGTCTGCTTGGAGCCAAAGCCACCGCCGATGCGCGGCTTAATGACCTGCACCTGCGACTGCGGAATGTCGAGCGACTGCGCAACCATGCGGCGCACGTGGAAGGGCACCTGCGTAGAGGTGGTCACCGAGATGCGCCCAAACGCGTCGGTCGTCGCGAAGGCGCGGAAGGTCTCCATGGGCGCGGTCTGCGTGGCCTGGCTGGTGTAGGTGCGGGTGAATACGATGTCGCTCTGGGCAAAGGCCTCGTCCAAGTCGCCAAAGTCGCTCGTGCCGCTGCATACCAAGTTGCGCGGGACGTCGCCGCCCTGCGGAAACATAAAGGTCACGTCGCCCTCGGGGTGAACCACGATGTCGTTATCGAGTGCCTGGGTAAAGTCGAGCAGCGGCTCGAGCACCTCGTAGTCGACCTTGATGAGCTTGAGCGCCCTGTCGGCGGCCTCCTCGGTCTCGGCGGCGACGATCGCCACCTCCTCGTTTTGGTAGCGCACGAGGTTCTCGAGGATCAGGCGGTCGTAGGGCGAAGGCTGTGGGTAGCTCTGGCCGGCGATGGTAAAGCGGCGCTTGGGCACGTCCTCGTAAGTGTAAACGCCCACCACGCCGGGCACCTTCAGGGCACGCGACGTATCGATGGAGCGGATCTTGGCGCGGGCATAGGGACTGCGCTTGAGCTTGACGATGAGCGCGCCGGCGGGTACCAGGTCGCCCGTGTAGACGGGACGACCCTCGAGCAGGGCCTTCGAGTCCTTCTTGGGCTGCTTCTTGGTGATCTGCTTGTACGCGACACCGTCGGAGCTCGTCTCGTTGACGGGCAGCTCAGGCATCTCAAAGCCCAACTGCACGCCGGACTCGTTGAGGAAGCGCACGATAGCGCGCAGCTGGCTCTCGTAGCCGCTGCAGCGGCAGAGGTTGCCGGCGAGCTGGCGCGAGAGTTCCTCGCGCGTGGCGACAAGGCTCGGGTCCTCCTTGGCGGCACGGGCGAGCGCCAGCACGTTCATGATGAGGCCGGGGGCGCAAAAACCGCACTGCTCGGCGCCTTCGGCAGCCATTGCGCGGGCGAGCGCCTCGGACTCGGCCTTGAGACCCTCGAGCGTGGTGACGGAGCAGCCCTCAACACGGGCGGCGGGAACCGAGCAGCTCAGCACCGGGTCGCCATCGAGCCACACCGTGCACAGACCGCAGTTGGTGGTCTCGCAGGCACAGCGCACCGACGCGCAGCCCTGCTCGCGCAGCAGCGCAAAGAGCATGGTATCGGGGGCAATCTGAACCTTGACCTTGCGACCGTTGAGCGTAAAGGAAAGATCGATGAGTTTGGCAGCCATTAGCGCACCTCGCTAGAATCGACGCCGGGCACGCGGCGGCAGGAATACTCGTCCGTGGCAAACTTAGGCACTTGCACGGTCTCGAGCTCGCGGGCAAGCGCGGCCGAAAGCTCGATGCCGGCGGCGCGGCGCACGGCCTGAATTGCCAGCGGGGCCGAGATGCGGCGGCGGTAGTCGGCCGAGCCCCACAGGTTGGTGCCGTAGCTCAGGGCACGCACGGATGCGGCAAGGGCGCGCAGCTCGTCCTCGGAAGGCTGCTCGCCGGAAAGGCCACACGCCTCGCCCTGCAGCAAGGTCGCGCGCAGCGGGCGGGCACCCACGGTGACATGCCAGCTGTTGTCCCACCAGGCAGCGGTGACGTTTAAGGAGGGGAAATCGGTCGCGGCCTTGCGCACGGCCTCGTAGCTCGCGCGGTAATCGTGCTTGACGACCACGATGTGCTCGATCACGTCGCGCACATAGCCCATGTCCACGAACTCCGCGAGCGGCACGCGGCCGGCGCCCGTCAGCTCAACATAGGAATCGAGCGCGAGAAAGGCGGAGAGAACGTCCGAGAAGCCAAAGCGGCCGTAGATGCTTCCGCCAACCGTGGCGGTATTGCGCAGCTGCACGCCCACGATATCGTGGACGGCAAACTCAAAGACATTGTTGACAAGCGCGTTGAGCCCGGCATGACGCTCGAGCTGGCGCAGGGTACACATGGCACCGATGCGAAACTCGGTCTCGGTCTCCTCGATCTGATCGAGTCCGCAGGCCGAAAGGTCAATCGCCGTCGCCACACGACGCGAACCCAGGCGCATCCAGATGCCGCCGCCCACAATCTTGTTGTTGCGGTTCTTCTGTAAGAGCTCATAGGCTTCGGCCGCGTTTCCAACACGGACGTAGGTACCGAACTTGAGCACGTTCTCCCCCATCTCTTCACTTGTCCAGTACCTTTAAGTGTACCAAACGAGGGGGCATAGCTCGTGTCGGGACAAAATGAACCGTTTTCCTCCGTCGCATGCGGATCAAAAAAAGCTCCCAGCCAAGATGACTGGAAGCCTTCTGCGATGCTATATCGAGCGAAGATTTAGCAGACGCCCTGGGCGAGCATGGCGTCGGCAACCTTCAGGAAGCCGGCGATGTTGGCGCCCATGACAAAGTTGCCCTCCTGGCCATACTCCTTGGCGGTGTCGTCCACGTTGTGGAACATGCCGCGCATGAGCTGCTCGAGCTTGCCGTCGACCTCCTCGAAGGTCCAGGACAGGTGCTCGGCGTTCTGGCTCATCTCCAGGCCGGACACGAGCACGCCGCCGGCGTTAGCAGCCTTACCGGGCATGAAGGCGACGCCGTTCTCCTGGAAGTAGGTCGTGGCCTCGATGGTCGTGGGCATGTTCGCGCCCTCGCCGACCACCTTGCAGCCGTTGGCGACGAGCGCCTGAGCGTCCTCGAGCAGCAGCGTGTTCTCGCGAGCGCAGGGCAGCGCGATGTCGCAGGGCAGCTGCCAAACGCCACGGCCATCGCCCTCGTGCCACACGGCGTTGGGCTTCTCGTCGACGTACATAGCGAGCGTAACGCCCTTGTCGTGGCCGGAGCGCTTCTTGTTGTAGATGTGCTCGAGCACGGTGTAGTCGATGCCGTCGGGATCCTCGACCCAGCCGTGGGTATCGGAGCAGGCGAGCACCTTGCCGCCGAGCTGGGAGACCTTCTGGACGGCGTAGATGGCGACGTTGCCGGAGCCATGAACGACGACGTTCTTGTCCTCGAAGGAGTCACCGCGGCTCTTGAGGTACTCGTCCACAAAGTAGACCAGACCGTAACCGGTGGCCTCGGTACGGGCGAGCGAACCGCCAAAGGAGAGGCCCTTGCCAGTGAGGACGCCGGTCCACTCGTTGGTCAGGCGCTTGTACTGACCGAACAGGTAGGCAACCTCGCGGCCGCCAACGCCCAGGTCGCCGGCGGGAACGTCGGTGTTGGGGCCGATGTGGCGATAGAGCTCGGTCATGAAGGACTGGCAGAAGTGCATGATCTCGTTGTTGGACTTGCCCTTGGGGTCAAAGTCGGAACCGCCCTTGCCACCACCCATGGGAAGGGTGGTCAGGCTGTTCTTGAGGATCTGCTCCAGGCCCAGGAACTTGAGCATGCCCAGGGTGACCGTCGGGTTAAAGCGCAGGCCGCCCTTGTAGGGTCCAATGGCAGAGTTGAACTCGACGCGGTAGCCGCGGTTGACCTGGACCTTGCCCTGGTCGTCGACCCAGGGGACACGGAACATAACGATGCGCTCGGGCTCGACGAGGCGCTCAAGCAGGGCGGCCTCCTCGTACTCGGGATGGGCGTCGAGCGCCGGCTGGATGGTGCCGAGGATCTCGGTAGCGGCCTGGATGAACTCAGGCTGCTCGGGATAGCGGGCCTTGAGCTCGTCGAGAACTTTCTGCGTGTAGCTCATGCTTCCTCCAATGATGGGAAACGAAAAATGTTGGTCGCGGCACCCTATGCGCCGCGAGCTTTATCGAGTATGGATAATATCGCACTGTTGCAGCAAAGTTTCGCATAAGCCGACGAGCAGATGTTTCGTTTTGATTACGATGCAGGTAGAAGCGTTTTTGGGCACCTGACGAACAAATCGCGTGTTTCGAAGCTGTTTCGTCCACATGTTCCGAACCACCACATTGGGGACAGGCACCTTTGTGGTGGTGTTGGTGATTAGAGGACGAGCTGGTGGTAGTCGGCGGGGGTTATGCGGCCTTCGGTGGCAGCGCGGAAGGCGGCGAGGGCGTCGCCCGAGAACGGCATGGCCCAGCACAGCCCGCAGCCGGCGGTAATGGAGCCCGGCAAAGGCATAATGCGCCCGGGCACACCGGCGGCAAGGCACAGCTGCTCGCATTCCATCACATCGAAGGTGCTGTCAAACGACACGATAATCTTGCGTTCGTGGTCTAGGGCATCGCCGGACGGGCCTTCGCGGTGTGCCTCACGATACGCCGCGGCGGCCGCTTCCTCTTCCGCGGTATGTCCACAGCCACCGCAACCGCAGGTACAGGGCTCGGACCCGTCGCAAGTACAAGGTTCTCCCGTGTCGGGACAAATATCGTGAGACAAGGCAACTCCAATCCTCTAGGCGAGTAACTCGGCCGCCGCAAACTCCTCGGGCGTATTGACGTTCTCGAAGCAGAGCGTCGAGCCGGCGACCTTAACGATTTGCGGCTCATCCATATAACCGGCCTGAACGCGATTGATCAGGCAGCGAATGCGCTGGCGGTCGCAGGAGAGCAGCTCTTGGGCAACCGGCGCACACGCGTCACGGCGCCAGACGGCGCAAAGCGGCTCAATCCCCCGCTCCTCGCGCGGCACGCACACGTCGAGCGCCTCGGCCTCGACACAGCCAGCAAGGGCACCGATTAGCTCCGAAGAGACAAACGGCATATCACAGGCGACGATAGCAACGAGAGGCAGCCGGGCCGCAGTCAGCGAACTCGCGATGCCGCGCATGGCGCCCGCCGGCCCCTCAAGGTCCGGCACTATTCGCGGCACCAGGCCGCCAAACGCGCGCTCCTCAAGGTAGGCAAGCTCGCTGGGACGCGAAGTCGTCACGACTAACTCGCCGGCAACTGGCGCCAGCCGACCCAGCACGCGCTCGATGAGCGGCTCGCCGCAAAACGCCATACGCGCCTTATCGCAGCCCATGCGCGACGACAACCCGCCCGCCTGGACGACACAAGAAAGATCGGCACGTTCATAATCCAGCACACGGGGCAAATACCGTAGGCGACATGAGAGGCGGCACGGCAAACCCATGTAAAAACAAAACAGCGCCTTTGCGGCACGCAGCAAGACCGCGAGCACAAAAGCGCTGGTAGCGTATGGCGGGAACGTATGTGAATCGAACACATCCAAGACGTTTTGCACGCCTCGCAACGGTTTTGAGGACCGCGGAGCCCACCGGAGCCCATCCGTTCCCAAGTGCGGAGGTATTTTACCAAACCGAGCAGCCAATCTAGCGCAGGGAGCTCAGGCC
>CAJMBB010000124.1 GCA_905211615.1 uncultured Collinsella sp.
CGAGGCCGAGCGCAAAATGGATTCTAAAAAACACCTTGCCAAATAGGAGCGTCAGGGGGAGCGATATTTCGCAGCACGAAGTGCGTAGCAAAATATCGCTCATGCCCGAGGACGCGCCGGGAGGCAACACCGATACGGGGCCGGACATATAGATCTACCTGCGCATTTACAAATTCGTAAACTTTTTTCTAAAAAGTGCTTGCACAGTTCTCGAATCATAGGTTATTATCTTCCTCGTTGAACGCGCGGGTCCAACAGAACGAACTGCGAATCAACAACATAGCATGTCGGAGTGGCGGAATTGGCAGACGCGCTAGCTTGAGGTGCTAGTGACCGCTTTTTGGTCATGCGGGTTCAAGTCCCGCCTCCGACACCATCGCATTTGAGAAGCCTCTTCGGAGGCTTTTTTGTTACCGATAGACGGTGAGGTCCACGATGGAAACGCTTGAGCACAACGAGTGGGCAGACGTTGCCCAACTGGTCGAGATCACGAGCGATGCTGTCATCATCTGTGAGCTCGACGGAACCATTCTGCATGTGAATAATCGTTTGCTCGACCTGATGTGCGAGGAACGCGCTGACGTCATCAGCGGTGATGTCAAAGACGTTCTGTACTCGTCTGCCTTTGAGCGCGCGACCGAACATCGTCTACCGTTTGAGACCGATGGCTCCGAGAGCAAGCTGATGCTCAAGCTGAGCGACGGGTCCTTTATTCCCGTCTTGGTTCGCGCAGGTTCCGTTACGCCTCCGCGTATCTTTGGACGTCGTGCACCGCGTGTCCTGGTGGCGCTTCACAGCATCGAAGAGCAGTATTCCCACGATCGTCAGCTCAAACGTGCGCTATCGGAGCTTAGGGTGGCGAATAAACGCCTTTCGGGTACCCTTTCGGTCATTATGAGTACCGTGGGCTCCGATGAGCTCCCCAGCTTGCTCGATACCGTTTTGAATCAGCTCGTTGGAACGCTCGATGCCTCCGGTGCGGCTATCTATTTTTCCGAGAGCGGCGGCTTTAAGCTCCGCGGTGTTTCTAGGGAGCTTGAGGATAGCTATCTGCCCGAGTTTATGCCGTACGGCGCGGGCATTCCGACCTACGTGCTTCGCGAGTCGCGTGCCTGTCGCCTGTCGATTCAGCAGGACCTTGAGGGCGACCGGGTTGCTTCGGGTATGTTCATGGATTTGGACAATCGTTCCAAGCACTTGCTGCGCGTGCAGGATATGCCCCCGTATCGCAGCGAGATCTGTCTTCCCGTGTTTTACGGCACGCAGGTCCTTGGCGTGTTGGAAGTTGGCTGGAAACGCCCCCAGGCGCCACTTGCCTATGACGTGAACGTGCTCGAGGTCATCTGCGATTATCTGTCTATTCAGCTGGTCGGCATGGCGTCGAGCTTACGTTCGCGCCGCACGGCGGAGCTCGGCCGCTCGCTCAATTTGCTGCGCGACGAACTGTTTACCTATCTCGATGATCCCGTTGCCGCCTCGCGAGCGGTGTCGACGGAAATCTGCACGGTGCTCAATTGTCATTTCTGCCCCGTGGAGTATGATGCGGGCCTCGAAACCTATGTCATCGATTTTGAGGGCGGCAGTCGTGTGGCGCTGCCGGACGATCCGGAGTCACTCTTCTTTTCTGTCACGGCGCCAGCAGCGCGCCTGGGGGCAGCCCCCGACGGGTTTGAGACATCGGTGTTGGGCGGGACGAGCGCTGACGACCTCAAGCACGTGCGCCTTACACGTGTGGACGAATCCACGTCTATGGGTTCATGGTTGAGGGCCCACGGCCTACCGTGTCAGGGGCTTTATGTCGACTCCGGCATCGAAGCGGGGCGCTACCACTCGGAAGCGGATGGCAAACGAAGCAACGATGCGATTGTTCCCGCTGATATCGCCAAGGGGCCGACGAGGCGCGCTTTGCTGCTCCGCGATGGCAGCCAAGAACCAATTGACGACCTTGAATACGACTACCTGGTGCATCTGGCGCATGACTTTGAGCTGATCTATGAAGGCGAGTCTCAAAAGCGCGAAGAGCGTCATATCGCTCAGACGCTTCAGATTGGCATGAGAAATTCGCTTGGTGACGTTCCGGGCATTGCAACCGATTCGGTATACCTATCGGCAACGAATTCTGCGTTGGTCGGCGGCGACTTCTATACGCTTGTCCGTCTTCCCGACGATTGTGCCGTAATGATTTTGGGCGATGTATCCGGCAAGGGGATTGAGGCGGCGTCGATGTCGGCGCTCGTCAAGACGGCGCTGACGGCCTATGCCTGGGAGGGTGCAGGGCCTGCCCGTATGGCACGCTCGCTCAATAGCATGCTCATGGGCTTTTCGAGGGTCGAGACGTTTGTGACGGCGTTTATCGCCAAGATCGATCTTAAAGCGGGCCGCGCTACTTATTGCTCTGCGGGACATCCTCCCACTATGGTCATTAGGCCGTCGTCGACGCCGCGTGGCGGCGGCGAGACCTGCGGGGGGGAAGTGGAGCTCCTTGGGTGCCAATCGGGCGTGATCGGTGCCTTTGAGAGCATGGTCTACGAGACGGGCGTGTTTACATTCGCTCCTGGTGACATGCTATTTATGTATACCGACGGAACAATCGAAGCACGTGATCGCTCGGGTGCTTTCTTTGGCGAACAACGCCTTCGCGACCTTCTGCTCTCTGTCTCGGGTGAGGGCGTATCGGGAATCTGCGGCAAGGTCTTGGGCGAGCTTGACCGCTTTACCGAGTCGGCGCTGGACGATGACATCGCGCTGGTTTCCCTTGAGTTTTTACGGGGTCGATCGTAGGTCACGACGCCTGACGGGCGAAATCTGCGCGGTTGCAGATACGTGTGCATCGAGCGAGCTCTTTTGGGGAACCATGGTCGTATGAATGAGTGGAATGACATAGCGGTTTTGACGCCACCGGGCGATATCGACATCGCCTCGGTGCCCGCACTGCGCCGACGGTTGGATAATTTGATCGACCGGGGCGTGCGTCGTGTTGTCATCAATTGCCAGACCGTGGGCTTTATCGACTCGACGGGTTTGGCGTTTTTGCTTACACGTGCTAGAGAGCTTGTGAGGCATGAGGGGCTGCTTTCGCTCGTTAACGCCTCCGATGAGGTCGTTCGCTTTTTGGAAATTGCCCGACTTGTTGACATCCTTCATGTCGCGGGCCCGGCGCGGGAGTCGATTCCCGCCATTCCGGTGGGGGAGTTGCCGCGATGGAGCAAGAGCGTCGAAGTGCAGCGAGGCATCGAGAATCTCCCGTATTATCGGCATCGTGTGGCCGAGCTCCTCGAATCGCTTCCCCTGAGGCGTGATGAGCGCTATGACGTCGCATTGGCGTTGGGTGAGGCATTGGGTAACGCATATGACCATGCGGGCGGTGTTGGCTGCATCCTGACGGTTCAGGCCTATGGGGACCGTGTTGTGCTCGAGGTGCTTGATCGGGGCGCTGGCTATTCTATCGATGGGGCGAGCGAACCGGTAACATCCGAGGAACGCGGACGCGGTATCAAGCTTATGCGTATGCTCGTCGATAATGTGGAAGTTGCCCGTCGTACAGATGGCGCCGGCACACGTGTTCGGATGGTGAAGCTGTTTAGCTCAGCATTGGAATCGTGTGCTTAGGGTCTTGGCTTGGCGCTATTTACCTGCATGAACTTGCTTTGAGCAACTTTTTTGAAAAAAGTACTTGCGTCTTTAGGACAACTCGCGTAAATTAATAATCCGCAAGCGGACATGGCTCAGTTGGTAGAGCACAACCTTGCCAAGGTTGGGGTCGCGGGTTCGAGCCCCGTTGTCCGCTCCATTTGGGCGTTTAGCTCAGGGGGAGAGCGCTTCCCTGACACGGAAGAGGTCAGAAGTTCAAATCTTCTAACGCCCACCAAATGTTCGCAGTCCAGAGGCTTTGCTTCTGGACTGTTTTGTTTTATGCCGCCAAACATGCCAGCAAATTTTGATCCAAGGTCTGTATGCGATGGTCTTCGTGTCCCGTAGGGGTGCCGGCAGATTGCATACGTCCTGGCCGAGCGTGACCGCAACATGTTGGTCAAGCATAATCTTTTGGATTCTTTTGGCGTGAGTGGCTTGGTTTTAGTAGGATTTGTCAGTGGCTTGACTAAGGGGGTTTTATAGCTGCCATGCAGGTAGCCGTGTTGGTAACGTTTTACCGACTTGTCAAATACCCCTCATTTATAATGCGTCTGCAAAATGACTAATTGCTTTGACCTGCTGAAACACTATATGTTGTGTTTGACCTAAAAAAAGAATACAGGATATAGATGCATCTTTGTCGTATGATAGATGGCGGACAGAGAACGAAGACCTTAATTGCCTCTTTTGAACGTGTCCTTGAGCCGCTTGATCGGCTCCTGGGAATGTCCGCATAGAGGCTTATGGTTTATCGAGAACACAGATTGCGCGACGGCGCCGTAAGACAGGGGCAAGCCCTGCCGGGCATCGTTTGGCTCTGAAGCGCAATGAGGCTACGACGCGAAAGAGGCAAGAGGATGAAGATCATCAAGCGCAGCGGCACCGAGGTTGTCTTTGACATCGATAAGATTGTCAATGCCATCCGCGCCGCTAACTTGGAGGTCGAGGAGAGCTCTCGTCTAACCGACCGCCAGGTGGTTTATGCGGCGCAAAACGTCGCCGAGGCATGCGAGAACGCGGGCCACACCGTTTCGGTCGAGGAGATCCAGGATTTGGTCGAGGACGAGATCATGCGTCTCGACTGCTACGAGGTTGCCCGCCACTACATCATCTATCGCTATGTTCAGAGCCTGAAGCGCCAGAAGAACACGACCGATGACAAGATTCTGTCGCTGATCGAGTGCAATAACGAAGAGGTCAAGCAGGAGAACTCCAACAAGAACCCGACCGTCAACTCCGTTCAGCGCGACTATATGGCTGGCGAGATTTCCAAGGACCTGACCCAGCGCGTGCTGCTGCCTCAGGAGATCGTGGATGCCCATAATGAGGGTCTGATCCATTTCCACGATTCGGATTACTTTGCCCAGCATATGCACAACTGCGATCTGGTGAACCTGGAGGACATGCTCCAGAACGGCACTGTTATTTCGGGCACGCTGATTGAGAAGCCGCACAGCTTCTCGACCGCCTGCAATATTGCGACGCAGATTATCGCCCAGGTTGCTTCCTCCCAGTACGGCGGCCAGTCCATCTCGCTGACGCACCTTGCCCCCTTTGTCGACGTATCGCGCCAGAAGATCAGAAAGCAGGTGCTCGCCGAGGTCGAGGCCCTCGGCGTCGACCCCACGGAGGACAAGATCACCGAAATCGTCGAAAAGCGCCTGCGCGAGGAGATTCGCCGCGGCGTGCAGACCATCCAGTATCAGGTCGTGACGCTTCTGACCACGAACGGTCAGGCACCGTTCATCACCGTTTTCATGTACCTCAACGAGGCGAGAAGCGAGCAGGAAAAGCGCGACCTTGCCGTCATCATCGAGGAAATGCTCGAGCAGCGCTATCAGGGCGTCAAGAACGAGCAGGGCGTGTGGGTCACGCCCGCCTTCCCCAAGCTCATCTACGTGCTCGAAGAGGACAACATTCACGACGACTCGCCGTATTATTACCTCACACAGCTCGCCGCCAAGTGCACGGCGCGCCGCATGGTGCCCGATTACATCAGCGAAAAGAAGATGCTCGAGCTCAAGGGCGATGTGTATCCCTGCATGGGCTGCCGCAGCTTCCTGACGCCTGACCGCTTCACCGACGCGGGCGTCGGCAACATCGCGAATGCCGGCAACTATGTTCCCGGCAAGCACAAGTATTACGGCCGCTTCAATCAGGGCGTCGTCACCATCAACTTGGTGGATGTG
>CAJMBB010000125.1 GCA_905211615.1 uncultured Collinsella sp.
GTGTGCTCTAACCAACTGAGCTACACCGCCGGATGGAGCCTGCAACCAGACTTGAACTGGTGACCTCTTCGTTACCAACGAAGTGCTCTACCGACTGAGCTATACAGGCACTTGACGGGTGGGAGCTATAGGATTCGAACCTATGTAGGCAGAGCCAACGGGTTTACAGCCCGTCCCCATTAACCACTCGGGCAAACTCCCAATCGTTCAAGTATCCGCAGGTTCTTTGGTCTTTTGGACCGCCGCCCCCGCGAACGAAAAAGATAATACGATGCAACCTTGGGGGCTGTCAACGAAAACCTCTAGATACACGGTACCGGGCGTATCTATATACCTTTGACCTGCGCTTTTGTTGAGTTTGAATATGAAGAGCGGTGGATTTGGTCGTTGTGGCGACGTTTCCCAAGGTAATACTTTGGTGTGGTGGAGTATTCTTATTGACTACGTCTCCGTGACGGACCCATTTGCACCTATATATGTTGCAGACGATGGTTTTCGGCGGCTTCCTGATTTATCTCAATCTGTAACAGTAAGAACGGTTTTCCTCCCCTACCTGTTATAGATCGAGACATTTCAAAGTGGTCCCGGTCATTGTCTCAATCTGTAACATCTAGACCGATATTTCCCTTCTAACTGTTACAGATTGAGATAAATGGACGGACCCTCAACCTTCCGTCTTGATCTGTAACAGTAAGAGGTCTTTTCCGCCTTTATCTGTTACAGATCAAGACAATTCTCGGCGGCTTCCTGATTCATCTCAATCTGTAACAGTAAGAACGGTTTTCCTCCCCTACGTGTTACAGATCGAGACATTTCATAGTTGTCCCGATCAGGAGCTCACGGCGTCTCGTCCATCTCCTACGCCGACTACGTCATCGCCATGGTCGACGAGGCCGAGCGCACGGGCTCCGATGCCCACGTGGGCGAGGGTCTCTATCGGCTCTATCGCTCGCTCGTGAACGTGCGCCCGCCTACGGAAATCTCCGATGAGTACCTGCGCATCGAGGACGCTTACTTGCAGGGACGCCTGCAGGAGCGCGGAATCGCCGAGGCACGTAAAGCGGAATCCGTAGGCGGACTCTTGCTGTGGCGCGGGGATATCACGCGGCTTCGCACGGACGCCATCGTGAACGTTGCCAACTCTCAGAGGCTAGGATGTGATCCTGCCGATTTTTGGGTAACCACCCACTCGGCGTAGTCGTTATAAATGTACTTGTGCTCCCAGATGCCATCAGCTGAGCCTGTGCACTCGTCAATCTGGCAGTCGTGGTAGAGGTCGTCCGCGAAGCCCTCAATTACGTCCAACAACTCGAGGCGCTCGGTGTACTTCGCAGGGATTCCGCTAAAGCCCAGTCTCGCCCCGAGAATGTTGCCGCACACCGCGCCGGTGGAGTCCGAGTCACCGTTGTGGTTCACGGCAGCAACGATCCCCGCCTCGAAGTCGTGCTCGTGTCGCAGTGCACAGAATACGGCTATGGCCAGCGTCTCCTCGGCCACCCATCCCTCGCCGAGCTCGTGGATGCAGTCAAGGTCGACCTTGGAGGAGTTGGCGAGACGCAGCGCGTGCATAAGAAGGCCTTGCAGTTCCTTCACATGTTTAGCATTCGGATAGGCTTCGGGAAGCGCGCTCAACGCACCCATGACAGCTTCGCGCACGCTGCAACCTGGCTTGTGCGTCAGCATGCTCACAATCACCGCGAGCGCTCCGGCGGGCAGCCAGCCCAACGCGTGGCCGTGCGTGAGGGCAGCACACTCCGCGCCAAGTCGGAGGGCGTCGGCATAGCCGCTGCAGTGGGTGCCATCTTCAGGGTCAAGGTAGAGCCCTGCCGGAGCCACGCGCATCACGCCGCCACAGCCCTTGCTGCTGTTGACGGGGCGCTCGGTCGTCCCCTCGCACCCCTCCGCGCAGGCGGAGAGGCACGTGTTCCCCGGCGCGCGCTGCTCGAAGAACTCGGGCACGCCGACGAGCCACGAGTAGTGGTAGACGCTACTCCGCCCTTCGTCGAGCGGATACCTCTCGGTCTGCGTGCGGTACCAGTCTCCGTAGCAGTAGCCGACATAACTTTCATACGGCCCCATAATGCCGCGCGTCATCCCACGCGTGGTACCTAAGAGCAGGCCGTTTGCTGTGAAGAGAGTCATCTGCGTATCGTCGGAGAAGTGCGCCACGCCTTTGGCATCGAGTTCGTACTCGGTTATGCCACGCTCACCATAGCGGGAGAAGATGTGCTCCTCGCCCCAGAATTCCACGGCATATCCAAGCGCGTCGCCTGCGGCCCCGCCCACGAGGCAGCCCCGGTATTTGTCGAGATCTTTCATGAAGCTCCCTTATGCCTAATCGTTTACAACAAAGGCCATCAAATCCTCGGGTGTCTCGAACACATGGTATCCGAGCTTGGTCACGAAAGAGCGCTCCTCGGGCTCGCTATCGACCATGAGGGCGACCGGTTCGCCGAGGCCGGTCTGCAAGCCGTCCGGCCATGCAAGGTCAACGATCACGGTCTTAGACGTGCCGCTCACTCCGAAGTTCGCCGCCCCGTGCCCGTAACCCCTCTCCGTCAACCAGTCCGAGAGCCCGGAGAGGGCCTCGTCATCGTGGTCGAGGACGCTCGCGGCCCCCGGCTGTTTGAAGGCGGTGGGCAGCTCACCCAGGTCTTTTCCTCTGTAGAGGGCAGATAGGATCGCGTTGGCCTTCTCGGAGAGAAGCTCGCGCCTCCGGGCGAGGAAGGCCTCGTAGTTCTCGATTTCCCAGAGGGAAGGGTCGTCGGTCGGCACGGCGTGAGATTCGACCGCTCCGGGGTTTGCGGCGACGTAACCCGGCAGGTAGTCTGAGGGGAGCTTGTCCGAGATCTCCAGGTTTGTCTCCTTGGTTAAGAAGGCGTAGTTGGCGAGCTGGTTCACCATCGACTTGTTGCGGTCGGCGGCGTAGAGCACCTTCTTGGGGAAGATGTGGTGCACGTCGAGCGACGAGTTCTTGCCGAGAAGGTGAGAGTTGAGCTCGATTCCGTTGCCCCAGTCGCGAGCATGCCCCATGCGGGCGAGAAGGTACATGAGCGGGTAGAGGCGCGCTCCCGTGCTCCATCCCCAGAAGTCATCGGGGTGAAGGCTTAGGTCGGGCCTGTTGGTCTTTATGAGCCTGAGCAGTCCGTCGATCCCCTCGCCACCCTTGACAGCGTTTATATCCTGGGCAAGCACACTCTCGGTGGAGCCTGCGTAGCGCCCCCAGAGGAAGACGTGGACATGCCAGTAGAGTAGGCGGTCCCACTCGGCCGAGGTAAGCTTGCCTCCCTTCTGGTCTATGACCGCAATCATCGTGGCGATGGAAAAGGGGCTGCCGAGGACGCGGGTATGGTCGAGTCCAAGTCTGCCCGCGATATGGTCGAGGCAGGTGCCCACGAGTTGGACGGTCTCCTTGAGTCCCTTTTGAATCTCCGACACGGAGAAGCCATCGAGAGCGGAGAAGTACGCCGACTTCGCGAGGTGAACAGTCAGGCAGCGCAGCAGCCAGTCGCGTGTGAAGTCGTATCCCTTGGCCGAGAAGCCATCGAGAGCCTTTTGCATCTCATCGCGCATGGCGGGCCATTCCGCGCAAATCTTGGCGAGCGTGAGGTCGCCCTTGCTAAGCTTCGTGCCGCCCGAGTTCACGCTGTTGAAGATATCCACGACTACGTCGATGGTTTTGTCAGGGCCGGTCACGGTCTGGGAGAGCATCTCAGTCTGCTTGATCTGCTCTATGCGGTTGAGTCGCGTGAGGGACAACGTGAAGGTCGGGTCGTCAAGGCCGGCGGCCTGTTTGATGTTGACGGCTTCCGTTACGGCTCCGGATTGGTAGACCTCGGTTACCGAGACCCACATGGGGTCGCCCTTCATCTTGGGGGCACGGAACTCGAATACCTCATCCTTGATGTTGAACATGAGATCGGCGAATGCGCGCTTGTCGCCCTCAAAGAAGGGTGGTTCCTTGCCACGCATGATGCCGTAGAGCGACGTCATGCGCTGCTGGCCGTCGAGAATGAGGTTGACGACACCTTGCCCGATGACCTTCTCGCCTTTGATGTCCGCGTCTTCCACGGGAGTTTGCCACAAGAGCATCGTGCCTACCGGATAGCCCTTGTACAGTGACGTCATGAGTTTGCGCACCTGCGCGCGGTTCCATACGTAGCCGCGCTGGAACTGCGGCATCGCGTAGTCACCCGAGTCGATGCGGTTGAGGATGTCGGCTATGGTGCTCATTGTCGATGCCTTTCAGGTTCGATCGCCTCGAGGTCTCAACAAACATGACAGAGGCGAATTGCGCAACAATAGCTCTATTTTACTCTTCACTGCCAAGCTCCATTGGAGCGCTGGATGCGGATTCGGGAGGGTTCTTCGGCACCCGCGTATGATTAGATGACGGTGAGAATTGTGTCGTTCCAACTGTGGATGCAAGGCGTGCACCTGTGTCCCGATCATCATTGTCTCAATCTGTAACATCTAGACCGACATTTCCCTTCTAACTGTTACAGATTGAGAAAATGGACGGACCCTCAACCTTCCGTCTTGATCTGTAACAGTAAGAGGTCTTTCCCGCCCCTATCTGTTACAGATCAAGACAATTCGCGGCGGCCTCCTGATTCATCTCAATCTGTAACAGTAAGAACGGTTTTCCTCCCCTACGTGTGCATCCCAACGCCCCAATCGAAAATTAACGCGAGCCAGAACCTAATCTGTTCCCTGGATCACCGTCAGCAAATCCTCGTAGCTGTGCACCACGTCACAGCGCTCGCCCTCGGAATCCCAGAACACGTAGTCCTGGATGCAGCGGCTCGTCTCCAGCGCGCGGCCGACGTTGCCGGGTATGCGCTCGGCGAAGATGGTGGAGTCGTACCGCTCATCGAGCTTGTGGTACGCGATGTGGTCGACCACCATCGTCGCCTTCTCGGCCAGGATGCAACGGGAGACCTTGGTCACAGTATGTTCCAACCTCCGGACGAGAGCAGTGGGATGAGATATACAGAGGCTTCTTTTCGGCCTGAATTGCTTCAAATATCTCTGGTTGAATCGTTCTGATACCAAATCGATACTGCATTAGATGCTACGCCTGAACGGCCTTCGTGGTCGAGGACTTAATTTGCTTGAGACCGACGAGCGCGATGCCGAGCGTCACGACGGCGAGGACGGCGACGGTCGCGAACCCACCGGTGTGCCCGTACGCGTCGATGAACGGCCCGGCGATGGCAGAGCCGCACGACGAGCCGATGGCGCAGAGGGTCCCCGTCCACGCGACAGCCTCGGTAAAGCGCATGGGCGACACCAGGTGCATCACGATCTCGTTGCCGTTGACGAAAGTCGGCGCCTGGCACAGGCCAGCCGCCAGGTAGATTGCGCCAATCACCCACAGGCTCGGTGCGAGGACGAACAGGCTCAGGCCGCAGCACAGCACCACGAGGCAGGTGTAGAACCTCCGCCACAGCGGGGTCTTCCAGCGGATGGCGCCGGAGAAGAGCGCGCCGACGAGCGAGCTAAACGAGAAACAGGAAATCACGAGGCCCGAGACCTGCGGCATGCCCACCTCACGCGCGAACGCCACAATGGAGACACTCGTTGCGTTCTGGAACGCGCCGAGCCCGAAGTACACGGCGCACAGCGCGACCATACCCGGTCCCCAGATCGACTGCGGGCGCGTGACGGGATTCGCGCGGCCGGCGCGCCTGGAGCCGTCTGCGCCCGTGGCAGCGTCCGCGCCCGCGTCGAGCACGCCGCCGACGGGTGCCACCTCGCGGCGCTCGGCACAGCTGTGGCGGG
>CAJMBB010000126.1 GCA_905211615.1 uncultured Collinsella sp.
CCCGCAGTGCCCGCTTCCCCCGAGAACAATTATCAGTGCAGGTAGAAAGCTTGCCAGTTTTCGAAAAAGGCGGGTATGGTCGGCCCCTGCGGCCTAAACGTAGTAAATAGGCCCTTTTCTTGGCGCGCGGTCAGCTCAATGCTTATCTCCGTGCCGGAACTGACCCAATTGTTTGTTAGTTGCGGTGATATAGGGACTGTTTGGCGCTTTGGAACCTCAAAACAGTCCCTATATCACCGCAACTTGGAAGGGACGGGCGGTGTCGGATGAGTGGCGCTGGCGGGTTAGGGCGGTTTAGGCCTGTTTGCGGTGCTTCCATTGTTTGCGGCACCAGTGCATAAGCGCTTTTACGATGGGAATCGTGATGAGGATGACCCATGCGGGATGGGGCTGTCCCAGGCAGAACCACATGTAGAGGAACCAAGTTATGGCAGCTGCCGGGTAGACGGCGTCGACAAGCTTTGACAGATGACGTCGGTCGATGAAATCGCCAAGCGCGTAGTAGACGGGAATCAAAAAGACGAGGAAAAGTCCCGTAGTCCACACGCCGCAAATAATGCCGAGCGCCAGATAGGCGAGGGCGACAAGCACGGGGAAGGGGAACTTATTCCACGCGCGACCGAGCTTGGTGTGGAAATGCTTGCCATGATGGTCGAGCTTGTCGCGCGCCTCTTTCCAGCTGGAGAATTGTTCGCCGTCGATAACCACGGTGCCATCGGCATTGGTGTGCACGCTGTGCCCGTCGTCCTCTAGCGTGTCAATATGTACGCCGCCCGGCCCCACGTGCACCTCTTCACCCTTGCGGTCGTTGGTCACATGGATGCCGCTCCAGCCAACATGTACTTCCTCGCCTTTATTGGGATCAATGACGTGGATACCGCGCGCGAGGGAAATATCGACAAGTGGTTTGTCGCCGCAATCGGCGTGCTCAGTAGAAGCCTCAGCCTCGTCAGCCACATCCGCCGTCTCGGTGTCGGCACTGCCGTCCTCAAGGTCGTCGGCATCGCTAGCCGCTTCCCCATACAACAGCTCGTCCAACGACACGCCATACAGTGCGGCGAGCGCAATAAGGTTATCGGTATCGGGTGAGGACTCACTGCGCTCCCATTTACTGACAGCCTGGCGACTTACGCCCAGTTGGGCAGCAAGGGCCTCCTGAGAAAGACCGGCAGCTTTGCGGCGATCGACGAGACGCTGTGCCATCGCAAGGTCCATGGTGGTTCCTTTCATGTGGTGACCGTAATCGAATGAGGCGAGTATGCCGAAAACAACCGGTAGCGACCACCATTTCTAGTTAGAATCTGCCCCAACCCTACCGCAACTACCAGTAGCAACCCCTAACGACCTGCCATTTCATGACAAATGTCAGTGCAAATAACAACCAAGAGCCCTCTCGATAAGTTGCGGTGGAATAGTTCCCGTTTGGCATAGCAGAGCCATAAACGGGAACTATTCCACCGCAACTTACTATTAGGCCACGCACTCGCAGAGTAGCTGCGGGTGCCTGGGGTAGGATGCGGCGTGCATTTTTTGGAGTATTCAGCAGCCGAGGGCACCTGCATACTGGATTTTGGGCGAAAGGCAGGCGCCATGGGCCGCATCCTGTAAAAAACGAGCGGCTCTTGAGGCGTTGAGGGCTCAGAATCAGGACTTTAAGCGCTGTTTTGTGCGCCCGCTCCCGCACCCGCGGGCTCCGGGATGCTGAATACTCCGGAATTTGCACGTCGCCCCCTGGGGTACCCGCGGGCAAAAAGCAACCACCCCGCCGAAATATGCAATCGGCGGGGCGGTTTATGCAAAAATGCGGTTGTGGTACATTACAGCTCGCTACAGCTTGAATCCCAGGCAGGTTACTCGGCGCTTTTGAGGGCGCCGACCATGTCGATCTTGTTGAGCGTTCGGTTGGTGGCGAGGTTGACGATAAACGTAAAGCCAAAGGAAAGCACCACGGCGAGCACGTAGCTTAGCGGCTCGACCTCAACGTCAAAGTACAGCGACGGCATCTGCAGGATGTACGTGAAGCTCTCGGCCAGCAAGCCACCCAGCGGCACGCCCAGCGCAGCGCCGATCGCCGTGAGGATCAACGTCTCCTTGTTGACGTAATGGTGCACCTCGCCACGGCGGAAGCCCAGCACCTTGATGGTCGCCAGCTCGCGTTCGCGCTCGGAGATATTCGTGTTGGACAGCGTAAACACCACCACAAACGATAGGCACGCCGCCATAAAGGTCACGAGCACCACGACGGAATTGATAATCGTAAAGTTCGCCTCGTAGTTCTGCCAATGTTCGGCCGTGCTCGAAATCGTAAGCCAGCCGTCACTCTTAAGATTCTTGCTAAACGCAATCTGGTCGGCCGACGAGCCCTTAAGCAGCACAAAGACGCCGTTAAGGCGTGCGCTTCGGCCAAACGCGCGCTCATAGGTGCCCTGCGTCATATAAAGCGTATTGCCCAGATAGTTGAGCGAGATGTCGCTGACCTTGACCTTGGCGACGTTGAGTGACGAATCCTGGACGTGTGCTGTATCGCCCGGCTGAATCCCCAGCACCAGCTGTGAACTCTTGCTCAGATACACATCTCCGTCGCGCAAAGATAGAGGCTCTTTGGACTCGTCCTCGAGACACACGTAGTCGTCCAGGTCGTTCGTGCGGTCATCGGGCACCACGATCAGCTGCACGGTCTCGCTCTTGCCGCCAAATGTAAAGGTGACGTTATCGGTCATAATCGGCAGCGTCGAAGTCACGGTCACGTCGGAATCCTTGGCTGCGCTTCGCTCGTCGAGCGCCGCGCACGTCTGCGAAAAATCGTCGGGATTGGCAACCGCCAGCAGGTCATAGCGCGTGATATGCCCGTACTGTTTGGGCGAAAGCGCCACCGACGTGTCACGGATACCCATACCGCAGATCACGAGCGCCGTGCAGCCGGCGATACCGAAGATGGTCATAAAGGCACGCTTTTTGTAGCGGAACAGGTTACGTGCTGCCACCTTGTTCAAAAAGCTCATACGTCGCCAAATAAAGCCGATGCGCTCAAGCAAGATGCGCGAGCCAGCGCGCGGGGCCTTGGGACGCATAAGCGAGGCCGGGGTCTCGGCCATCTCGTGGCGGCAGGCGATAATCGTGGCGCCCACCACGCCCACGGCAAACAGCGCCACCGAAACGATCGAGGACACGATGTCGTACGAAAGCAGCATCTGGGGCAGTGAGTACATGTCGTCGAACACCGTAAACAGGAACAGCGGCAGGCCCACAAATCCGATGATGTTGCCGAGCACGCCGCCGATCAGACAAGCCCACAGCGCATAGTCCACGTATTTGGACAGGATGCGTCCGCACGAATAACCGAGTGCCTTATACAGGCCGATGAGCGTGCGCTCCTCCTCGACCATACGCGTGGCGGTGGTGAGGCTGATGAGCACGGCGACGATAAAGAAGATGAACGGGAACACCGTGGCGATGGCCTCAATTGACGAGCTATCGCTCTCCACGCTCGAGTAGCTTGCGATATTGCCGCGGTCCTGGACGTACCAGGTGCATTCACCAAGGTCAGAGAGCTCGGCGCGGGCATCGGCAAACTGCTGGTCGGCGGCGGCACGGCGCTGGTCCAGGTCGGCTTGCGCCTGCGCACGCTCGTCGCTGCCCTCGGTCATGCGATTGATGTTGTCCTGCTCAATCCCAAAGAGCATATTCGCCTGGCGCTCGGCCGCATCCAAGCTTGCCGGCGTGTCGACCGTCAGTTCCTGAGCGCGCGCCTTCTCACGCTCCTCGCGGATCTTCTCGATATTGCCCTTGACCTCATCGATCTTTGCCGCGTAGGAATCCGAATAGGAGTTGAGGCTCTTGGCTCCCTCGATAATCACGTGGACCGCGGAGTAGGAAGAAGATGTCGCGGCGTCCTCGCTCACATAGAACTTATAGTCCGCCGCCGAAGCAGCGCGAAAGGCGTTGACTGTCGAGTCGGAGCTCACATCAGTGGGATCGAGAACCTCGGCCGTAATGGTGTAGTCCCCATCGACAAACTGGTCCTTGGCGCTTTGGTTCGACGAACTCGCATCGTTGGCGGCAAAGCTCACCGTATCGCCGAGCTTTTTGCCCGAAGCCTTCAGGAACTTCGAAGTCACCGCGACCTCATCGGCGCTCTCGGGCAAATCGCCGTTCACGAGCACCGGCTGATCGATGTTCTCCTTGGAGAGACTCTGCACGACCACGCGCTCGCGCGTTGTACCCACGGCGGTGTAGGCGGTCTCGGTGTAGATGCCCTCGGCCGTCTCGACACCATCGACCTCTTGGATGGCGGCGAGATCATCGTCGGTCAGGCCATAAGTCGACTGGACGTTGATATCGTAGACATTCTGCTGGTCAAAGTAGGCGTCAACCGAATCGCACAGGTCCTCGCAGCCCGCCTTAAGGCCGCACATCACACTCACGCCGAGCGCGGTGATGACCACAATGGACAGGAAGCGCTTAAGGCTGCCTCGGATTGTGCGGTAGATGCCACGGCGAAAAACCGTCGGCACCATATCGTTTGAGCTTTGAGCGGTACGGTAGGTCGTAAACTCCCGGTCGCGCTCCGTGCGCTTAGCATCGCCGGTTTGGCTGTTTTGGCGGTCTTGGTCCATGGGCGCTACCACTCGATCGTCTCGATAGGCACGGGATTTTGCTGGACCGTCTCGCTCTCCACGCGACCGTTCTTAAAGCGGATCAGGCGATCGGCCATGGGCGCCAGCGCGGAGTTGTGGGTGATGATAATGACCGTAATGCCCTGTTTGCGGCAGGTGTCCTGCAGCAGTTGCAAGATCTGCTTGCCGGTTTTGTAGTCGAGTGCACCCGTGGGCTCGTCGCACAAAAGTAGCTTTGGATTTTTTATAAGTGCCCTTGCTATAGCACATCTCTGCTGCTGACCGCCTGAAAGCTGTGACGGAAACTTGTTTCTGTGTTCGGAAAGTCCCAACGTTGTGAGAAGTTCTTCCATATCCAGTGGCGAATCTGAAAGATATTCACAAACCTGAATATTTTCCACAACTGTCAGATTTGGAACGAGGTTATAAAACTGAAAGATAAAACCCAGATTTTCCTTTCTGTAGTCGGCAAGCTTATCAGGTTTAAGACCGAAAATCTCCTTGCCGTCGACCTTAACAGAGCCACTATCCATAGTGTCAAGGCCGCCTATGCAGTTAAGGAGCGTGGATTTACCAGAGCCGCTCGTACCCTGAATAACGCACATCTGACCTTTTTCTAGACTTGTGGTGATACCCTTTAGCACCTGAATATAGCTGGCGTCACTGCCGTAGCTTTTCTTCACATCTTTGATCTCCAAATACATATCATTTCCTCCATTTATGAGTTAGACTTAGCTAACTTTACTTTATATAAAAATGTGCATATCTGCACATTTCATCGACATTTGAGATACAAAATTCTCACATAACGTTGTTATGTAGGCTTCTAAAAGTTACCGCCCGCAGGCGGCAATTTTTTAATCCTCAACTATCATTGTAAACCATATTTTTATTAGAAACTCCATTACTCTGCGCATATGGAGCTTTGCCTTTTCCACATCTCTCTCGTGAGTTAGCAAATGAGTGTAGGCGTCAACACTTATATGGGTTATCCAATGAAGCATATACTCATCAACGTGGCAGTTAGGCATTTTTGCGGCAGCTTTTTCCGCTGATATCCTAAAGCCCTGTTCTGTCATATCCACGATCATATCCACAGTATTTTCATACTCAGACCCTTGCGCACCCGTAAGCAGCAGCATAAAAACGTCATAGT
>CAJMBB010000127.1 GCA_905211615.1 uncultured Collinsella sp.
AGGCCCTCGCGGCCTAGTCGCTATTTAGGGCGTCCAAGATTTGGGACGCAGTTCAGTTCGTTCTAGCGGGCTCAATCAAATATATCGGCTTCGCGCTCGAAAGCTCAGGCAGATCTTACGCAAACAGGCCGTAGATGCTGATGTTGGCCTTGGCGTAGAGGCCGTTAGCATACTCGGTCCACTTGGAGCTGGCGCTCGAAGCCTGCGAGGAATACTGCTGATAAGCAGTGTAGTAGGCGGTCATGGCCTGCTTATAGGTAGCGCTATCAGCCGTAAAGGCATCGTCGGCAAAGGCCTTAGCATAGGTGCTATCGGCGTCCTTCCAGGTGCCCTTCTCGCTATCCCACTCATCGCCGGCAAGGTTGATGATGTAGTCGGCGTAGTCCCTGCTCGCGGTCTCCTCGTTGCCGTCAGCAGGCTCGGTCGGGGCGGTCGGCATGCTTGCGGAGCTATCGCCCACCTTCTTCTTGTAGAGCTTCTGCAGCGTCGCGGACTGACGGACGATCTGCTTGGCCTGGTCCTTGGACACGCCGTACTGCGTGGCCATGGTCTTGTAGTCGGAGGTGCCGATGGAATCCTCGGCGTACTGCTTCATTTCCTTGGAAGAAACGGTAACGCCCTCGTCCTCGGCAGCGTCCAGCAGAATCTGGTTGCGCACGTAGGACAGGATGACGTCAGCAGACGGAGCGGTGTAGTTGCCGTCGTCGTCCTTGACGGTGTCGAGGCTGTACTGGCTCTCGATGGCCTCACGCGCGGTGATGTCGCTCTTCTTGCCGTTGTAACTATAGCTTGCCACGGTCGAATCGAGCTGGTCCTCGGTCAGGGTCGCCGAGCCGACGCCCTTGCCGCCAAAACCACCGTTGCCGATAAAGAAGCCGACCACGGCAGCGATCACGACGGCGACCACAAAGGTGGCAATCATCGTCTTCTTGTGCTTGCAAGCGTGGTCGTCCACGTCGGAGTCGTCGTCCTCGTCCTGCTCCTCGGGCATGAGGTTCTCGTCAGCGGCATCCGCGGCAATCTGAGCCTCCAGGCGAGCATCCTCCTCCTCGGCCGTCGTGCCGGCGGCAATGTGCTCGGCAGACGTGCCGGCGACCAGGTCGATCTTCTCGTCCTCGTCACCGTCGGGGCCTTCGCCGCGCTCGATGATCTGGATACCGTCGATCTCGTCCTTCTCGTCCTTCTTTTGAATCAGACCCATATCAATTACTCCTTGTTAGGAAACATAGTCCCCAATAGAATACGCCCGACGAGGCGCCGGGCGTATTCATTCTTAGGTTATACGCAAACACTTAAGTACTATTTAGGCGTTTGCAGCGTGCATACCTTAGGCCAGGTGCGCGATAACGGCATCGGCGAAGGCCTGCGTACCCACCGCGCCCTCAACGGAGCCGGTCTGGGCACGACGCACGTCACCGGTAACCTGCTCACCCTCGTCGAGCGTGGCAGATACGGCGGCGCGGATACGATTGGCCGCATCGTTCTCGCCCAGGTGATCGAGCATCATCGCAGCAGACAGAATCTCGGCCGTGGGGTTGGCGATATCCTGGCCCGCGATATCGGGTGCGGAGCCGTGCGTAGCCTCGAAGATGGCACAGTCGGCACCGATGTTGGAGCCGGGGGCCATACCCAGGCCGCCCACCAGGCCAGCGCACAGGTCGCTGACGATATCGCCGTACAAGTTGGGCAGCACCAGGACATCGAAGTCATTGGGGTTCTGGACCAGACCCATGCAGGTGGCGTCGACAATCTTGTCGTTGAACTCGATATCGGGATAGTTGGCGGCCACCTCGCGCGCAACGCGCAGGAACAGGCCGTCGGTCGCCTTCATGATGTTGGCCTTGTGCACGGCCGTCACCTTTTTGCGGCCGCAGCGGCGGGCGTACTCAAAGGCGTACTCCACAATACGGCGGCTCTTGGCGATAGAGATCGGCTTGATCGAAATCGCGGAATCGGCGGCGAAGGTCTTTTGGCCCGAACGCTCGACGAGCTGCGAGAGCTCCTCGACCTCGGCAGCGCCCTCGTCGAACTCAATGCCGGCGTAGAGGTCCTCGGTGTTCTCGCGCACGATAACCAGGTCGACGTCGCGGAAACGCGAGCCGTCGCCCGGCTGCGACAGGCAAGGGCGCACGCAGGCGTACAGGTCGAAATGCTTGCGCAGGGCCACGTTGACGCTGCGGAAACCCGTGCCGACCGGCGTAGTAATGGGACCCTTGATGGCAACCTTGGTCTCGGCGACCGCATTGAGCACGTGCTGGGGCAGCGGCGTGCCAAACTCGTCCATGACGCCGGCACCGGCTTCCTGGACATTCCAATTGATCTGGACACCGGCGGCCTCGACCACGCGGCGCATGGCCTGCGTAATCTCGGGACCGATACCGTCACCGGGAATCAGGACTACATCGTGCGCCATAATCTGTTACTCCTCGTCTTCGGCGGCCTCAGATTTTTTAACGCTAGCACGCTTCTTCTTTTTGGAGAGATCCAGGCCAAAACGTTTAACAAGCATTTCGCAAATCTCGCTCGAACGGGCCTTGAGATAGCTGCCCTTACCGTTCTCGGCATCGAACTTAAGGCGCAGCGCAAGCTTCTCGGCAACCTCGGCGTCGATCTCGCCCTGGCAAAACTCGTACAGGCAACCGAGCATATCGCGATACTCAAGGTCGCCGTGGTAGCACTGGATGGCCTCGTCCAGGATGGGCCAAGCCTCGCGCGAACGCTCGACACTCGTGGCGCCCCACACGCACAGCAGGCGGAAGGCGGCATAGCGCAGCGTGGAGGAGATCTCGTCGAACAGTGCGGTCTCGGCGCCCTCAAAGGCATCGCCCAGCTGCTCGGGGCAGGTGGTGGCGAGCGCCGTCAGGGCATCGAGGGCCTCCCAGCGGGTCTGCGCCTCGGGGCGGTCGAGCGCCTCGATCAGCGCGGGTACGCAGGGCTCGACGCGCTGCGGATCGCGCTCGGCAAGCAGGTGCAGCACGCGAGCGGCAAACTGGCGGATGCGGCGCGTGGGGCAGCCGAGCTCCTGGACCAGACGGTCGACGGCGTTCTCGTTCTCCTCTGCCAGCTGGAGCTGTGCCAGCTCCTCGTCGGTGAGCTGTTCGTCTTTATTTTCTGCCATAGTTACCTCTTCTTACTATTTCTTAGCGTGCTTGCCAGCACCCTTGCTGTCATCGGTGACCGAGATGAGCTGTCGGTCGGCCGCGCCATTGCGACGTGCACGGCGGCGTTCCTCGGCATCGCCCGCGTCGGCGGCGGCGCGATGGGCCTTGTTGACGTTAAAGACCTCGTCGTGCTTGCGCCACGGACCGACGGACTCGCCAAAGCTCATCTTAAGGCCGGCGATAAAGCCGCCGAGCCAGCCGATCGGCGCAAACTGCACCAGCGGGAGCAGCGAGAACACCCAGGTCAGCAGGACGACCGCCGCCGCTCCCGCAAAGTTGGCAATCCAATAGTCGCGCTTGGTGATGACGCGCTTTTCGCAGGCCCACTGGCCGCACAAAAAGCCGATGTAGATCGCAAAGAGAAAGAGCACCAGCGCAAGCACCACGAACGTCCAGTTCATGGGCGCTACTCCCCGTGATGGTGGCCGCAGCAGCACTCGTGGCCGTCGTCATGGCCGTGGCCGCCGCAGCACTCGTGGTCCTTGCCGTGATGGTGGCCGCAACCGCACTCATGGTCGTCGCCGTGCTCGCCGCAACCGCAGCCGTCCTCGTGAGCACCGTGCTCTTCGGGACGATACTGCGACCAGTCCAGACCGGCGGCGATGGCGTCGGCCTCCTCCTTGTAGAGAACCGTGATGGCCTGGGTGCCCAGCTTGGCGCCACCGATGGCGTCGAGCATGTCGTAGAGCGTAAAAGCGACGTCGGCACCGGGCAGCGCGAGCTCGCGGTCATCGGCGTAAGCGAGCGCCAAGCGCAGGTCCTTAATGAAGTGCTCGACCATAAAGCCGGGCTTGTAGTCGCCGTCAAGCGCCTTGGGAGCCAGGCTCTCCATGGCGCCGGACTTGCCGGTACCGCCCAGGATCATCTGGCGGGTCTTCTCCAGGTCAAGGCCGCTCAGCTCGGCAAATGCCATGGCGTCTGCCATGCCGACCATGCAGGCGCCCAGCGACACCTGGTTGGCGAGCTTGGCAGCCTGGCCCTTGCCGGCGCCGTCGAAGCAGCAGATGTTGGCCGCAAAGGTGGCAAGGATGTCGCGGACCGGCGCGATGTCGTTCTCGGTAGCGCCCACGATAGCCGTGAGCGTACCGGCGATAGCGCCCGACTCGCCGCCGGTGACGGGGCAGTCAAACGCCATGCGGCCGGAAACCTGGGCGGCCTCGGCAATGTCGCGCGCCAGCTCGGGCGAGCTTGTGGTGAGGTCGATCAGGACCGCGCCGGGCTTAGTGCACGCGAGCAGGCCGTCGCCCGCCAGGTAGAGCTCCTCGACCTCGGAGGGATAACCCACCATGGTAAAGACGACGTCGGCGTTCGCCACGGCATCTGCCGGCGTATCGGCCCAAACGGCACCGCGCTCGATAAGCGCGACGGCCTTGGACTTGGTACGGTTGTTGACCGTGACGGGATAGCCGGCATCCAGGATGTGGCCGGCGATGGGGGCACCCATGATTCCGGTGCCGATGAATGCGACAGAGAGCTTGTTTGCCATGAAGCCTTTCCTTTTGGGTTGGGTGTTATTACCAGGTTGAATACTCGGTGCCAGCGTTTGGGCTGTGAGTTGGGATCGATTACGGCCGCGTTACTTGCCTACTGACCGCGCACGCGGCGGGCGATGCGGTCGGAAAGCGACGCCTTGTCGGCGCGGTTCTTACCCCAAAACGCGCAGGCCACCATGCCGGGGCCCACGTGCGAGCCGATGGTAGGACCGACGGAGCTGCGAATGATCGTGACGTCGGCGCAACCCTCCTCCTTGCGGATGGCGGCTTCGAGCCAGTCGCCGTCCTTTTCGGCATCGGCCGTCATAATGGCGATGGGCATGGTGCGATCGGGCACATAGTTCTCGCGGAACGACTTGAGGATGGACTTGAGCGCCTTCTTGCGGCCGCGGTTGACGCCGATCAGCGACAGCGAGCCGGCAAGGTCGTAGGAAAGCTCGGGCTTGACGTCGAGTTTTGCCGTGAGCTGCGCCGCCGCGGGCGGAATGCGGCCGCCAGCAGCCAGTGCGTCGAAGCTCTCGAGCGTAAAGTAACCGTGGACATAGGTCTTAGCCTCGTTTACCCAGTCGACCAGCTGCTTGGCGGTCAGTCCCGCCGAACGCTGGCGCACGGCCTCGAGCGCCAAGAGCGCGCCGGTCGCGCAGGGCAGAGCGTTGTCGACCACGTAGAGCTCAAAGTTGGGATACTCGGCGCGCACGGCATCTGCCGCCTGGCACGCGGAGTTGTAGCTCGACGACAGCGCCGAGGTAAAGCACAGGTAGACCGTGGGCGTGCCCTCTTTGGCGCACTCGGTAAAGAACTCGATATAGCGACCGAGCGACACAGCCGAGGTGGACACGCGGGCACCGGCGCGCATGCGGTCGTAGAACTCCTTAGGGCTCATGCTCGACCAGATGTCGTCCGTACGCTCCTCGCCATCGATAATGAAGGGGAAACCCAGGATATCGACATCGAGGTTCGCGGCGACCTCGGGGCTAAAGTCGCAGCAGGTATCGACGACGATGCGGCAACGGTCCGAATGACCGGCGGATGCGGCCTTGTCCATCAAAGCGACTCC
>CAJMBB010000128.1 GCA_905211615.1 uncultured Collinsella sp.
GAACTTATCTTGAGCCATGGCTTCTCCTTTCTGTAGTTCAGTGTTGGAATTGTTAACCCGCCGATACTATACACCCATACCCCCGGGGGGTGTCCAGTGGAGATTGAAATGTATGACATTTCGTTATTGGTTGAGCTGATGGCCAGGTCGGCGGGCCGTAGCCGGTCTAATGTCTCAATCTGTAACAACTAGACCCGATTTTGTCGAATAACTGTTACAGATCGAGACAGACCGTCCGCGGTCAACTCAAATGTCTCGATCTGTAACATCTAGAGAGGTTTTTGACCCCTTACTGTTACAGATTGAGATGTTGTCTCGCGGGGCTGGGGTTTGTCTCGTTCTGTAACATTTAGACCGGTTTTTGGGTTCTAACTGTTACAGATCGAGACAATTGCCGGGGAGGGGTCCCGTCACGGCAAGACGCCCGCCGCCTAGATACAGAACCCGGGGATCACACAGGTTAGCTTGTTTGGCTTTTCCGCAGGCGTTGCGTACGTAAAGACGTCGCCGTCGTGCCCCACGCGGTTCATATAGAGCGTGCCTTCGCTCTCCGATGTGTCGGGGCTCACCGTGCGCTCCCACCAACAGGTGTCCTTGCCCTTCCACTGGCGGACCATCGTCTCGTTCGTGGAATACGGGCTCACCTTGAGCTCGCGGAAGAGCTGATACTCCTTGCCCTCGCCGTTGTAGATGTCTGCCAGGTAGTGATAGTCCTCGGTAAACGAATCGGGCGGTTGCGTACCGCACAGCTCGACCATGGCGGGCAGCCAAAGGGTTGCGGGCAACTCGCTCAGGCACGATGCGCTGTTGGCGGCGCCCACGTTATTCGAGATCTTTTTGACAGATTTGATGAGTGCGCGCAACTCGTTGGGCAGCAGCTTAAGGCCGTCGCCGTTGAGCCATTCCCGCAGCTCGCAATCTGCCCAGCCGGCGCTCGGCGGTTCAGCCGCAGCGTTGCGCTCGGCAATACCCGCATCGAACATAAACGTCAGTCCGGCCTTGCCCGTCCCGTCCAGAAGCTCATCGTGGCGGATGCCCACAAGCTGCGCGCCAACCTGCAGCCCGTTGGTGAGCGTGACGCGCTTGGTGCATGGATAGGGGATATGCCCGTTGTCATCGAGCAGATGATAGCGCTTGGCAATCTCGCGTGCCTCGCTACGGGTCTCGGCGGCCTTAATCTTGAGCGAAATCTCCTGCAGCTGATCCCAGGTGTAGTCGCCAAGTGAACCGCGGATGCCGTCCAGGTAGTCGGGGATGCCAAAGCCATGGGTTGCCGCCCCGATAACGCAGAGCCCCGCAACGGCCGCGGCAGCGCCACCGATAATAAAGCGGCGTCGGGTCATGGCATCGTGCCGGGCCTGCTCCAGAATCTCTCGCGCTCGCTCGCCGGCGACGTCGACCTTAAGGTGCGTGCCAGAATCGATATCAATCGCGGCCTCGTCTCCTGCGCCTTCGCGGCCTTCGGATTCGGCATCGGTGAGGTATGCCGAGAGCACCTCGAGCATCTGCTGCTCGGTGGGGCGATCGCCCTGTTCAACCGAGATACCTTTCATGACGATCTGGACGAGCGCTTCATCGCCCTCGCAGCGCGGCTCGAGCGGTGCCGGCTTGGTCTTGGTCTTTACGAGATAGAACGAGCCGGTTGCAGCGGCGTCCGTCGACTCAAAGTCAAACGGTTTGCGACCGCTGTAGAGCTGGTACAGAATGCTCGAAAGCGCGTAGACATCGATTGCCGGCGAACGGCGCAGGGCCGCGATGCCTTCGATATCCTGCGTGAGCATCTCGGGCGCGGCGTATGCGGGCGTGGCAAAGCGCCAGATGTCGGCGCGCCGGGTGATCGTGTCGTCGCCGAGAGCCATGGTCGCGGAGCCCATGTCGATGAGGCAGGGGTCAAAGGAGCAATCGGCAATCTGCTGCTCGAGCGTTCGGCTGGTAGTGCGGAACATGATATTGGCAGGCGACAGGTCGCGATGGACGACCGGATTTACGAGTCCCTGGGTCATCAAGAGCGCACGAAGCACGGCGTTTCCGACGGCGGCGACCATCTGGGTGGTCAGCCCGCCCGAGGCGTCGTGCGGAAGCAGGGGCAGCGCCTGCTTGAGCGAGGTGCCCTCGACCCACTCCATGAGGATGAGCGGGTCATCCTCGCACGAGCCGTAGCCATAGACGCGCGGAAATCCGCGCAGGTGCGAGACGGTACACAGATGACGGTACTCCTCGAACAGCGCGGCGGTGTTGGCCAGGTGCGCTGCCGATTGCTCGGCGGAACGGTCGGGGGCTTGGCCGGAAAGGATGGCGCTGTCCTTGAGCAGCTTGACGGCAAAGACCTCGCCGCTCGTGTTGGTCGCGCGCAGCACGTGCCCGATGTTGCCGTTGTCGCGGTGGGTCGTCTGGAGAATAAGCGTCATAAACCGACGCTTGGCGTCGTCCTCGGCGCTGGGGTCGACCGCCACGGCGGTGTCGAACGTGTCAAGACGGATGAGTTTGTCGCCATAGGCGCTGTCGGTAGTATCCATGGCGTTCCTTTGTCTGGCATGGGTTGTCGCACGTGTGCGTGAGCAGTGCGGTTATCGGTAAAGTACCATAATAGCCGCACTGCTCACGTATGCCGCTGAGCATTGTCGTTTACGACGTAGAAGGTAGCAGACGAAAGACGGGCGATGACCGTCTTTCGATCACCGCCTGCGCTAGTCCACAATAACGAGAAACGTTGTATAGAGACCCAAGTGAAGTCTGTCGCTGTTTTCGATTTCCACCGGGGGATAGACTTTGCCGGGCTCTCGTTGGTCGCGGGGCGGCTCGATTACGATATCGCCGTCGCCTGCACCCGATTCGAGCACCGTGCCGTTGGTCGATCCAAGGCCCTGGGCGTACCAGTGCTCACCCTCAAGCCAAATGCGAAGATGTTCGCGCGATGCGTCGGCGCCCACATCGGTGATGCTGGGCGAGGTTTTGGGCAAAGAACCAATCACGGTGCCGCGCGGATCGCGTGTGAGGGGATGGATTTGCATGTCGACGCAGTTGTCGGCATGTGTCCTGAGCAGACCGAGGTTGGGGGCGACGGTGCGCGGCTGCTCCAGACTGCTCATAAAGCCACGTCCGACGGTAGTTTCGGTGGTGCCAAAGTGCCCGCCCGTCTTGCTGTTGCAAAAGCGTTCGACGGTGGCCACGCCCTGAACGGGATCGGCGAGCGCCCCCGTTGCCACAAAGAGCATAAGGTAAAGCGTGCTTTTCTCGCGCACGGCATTGCCGTCGAAGTTGTCGATGCGATTGAGGGCATTTGCATATAGGCGGCTGTCCAGCTTGTAGCTGGCGAGAGCCGACATCATTTCGTTGGCGGCCGGACCGCGATAGTGCTCGGCGATTGCCCGATAGGCGGACTCGCCGCCGCCGAGCTTGCTGCAGATTGCCGAGGAAAGGTTGAGTGTGGTGACGGTAAAGTCGCTGTAGATGGAGGGTGCGCACTGGTCAGGCTTGCGATGGACGATGTAACGGGTGAGATACGAGCGGTTGGAAGAGCATTTCTCGAGCAGGGTACTGCCGAGATAAGAGTTTCCATTGATGAGCATTCGGGCGATCTCGAGATGTTTAAGACCGCCGAACGAGCGAATATCGTTATAGAGGACCGAGCAAGGCGTCTCTGCTGCCACGGATACCTCCTTTGATTGCTTCCTAGCCAATATGGCGATAGGAATTAATGGCCCCGGTGGGCGACGTATTAAATGGCTGCACAATAAATAGTGTAACCAAAGCAACATTATAGGCCACATGTTCGAAATTGCAGGAAGACTGAGAGATTTGGTTTGGACTGGACGGAAATCCCCCTCTGTCTTGATCTGTAACATTTGGACCCGATTTTGCCCTGCATCTGTTACAGATTGAGATAATCGGCCGGGCCCACCTCGTCCGCCTCGTCATCTGTGGTTTACGTGGGGGCATGCGGAGTGCGGGTATACTAACCGGCGGCGAATCTGCTCCATCGCTTAGAGCTGCTGCGTCTGGACGGCGCGTGATAGGGCTGCCAAAGCGATCGCCAGCGTGCTGAGCAACGTCCTCTCTGTGCGCACCCGTTTTTGTATGTATTAGCGCACTACCAAGCACGCCCGCACGGCCGCATGCCGTGCCCATTGCGCGTGCAGATAAGGAACAACAACATATGCGTAATTCTGTATCCGACGTCACGGACGCCGAGATCCTGGACGAGACTCGCGAGGCCATGACCCAGGCTGCCTTCGATGCCGCCGATGAGGCCAATGCTGCCCAGGCCGTCGAGTCCGCCACCGAGAGCCTGCCCGCCTTTGACGAGCTGGGGCTTTCCGACGAGATACTTCGTGCTATTGAGAACCTGGGCTACACGGCGCCGACGCCCGTGCAGGCCGGCTCGATCCCCGTGGTGCTCGAGGGCCGCGACCTGCTTGCCGCCGCTCAGACCGGCACCGGCAAGACGGCCGCCTTCTTGCTGCCGACTATGAACAACCTGGAGCACATCGCTCCGCCTAAGCCCGTGCGCGAGCGTGGCGGTCGCAATCGCCGTCGCGGCGCCAAGAAGCCCGAGGGCAACGGTCGCGGCCCGGTGATGCTCGTCATCACCCCCACGCGCGAGCTTGCCCAGCAGATCGACGAGGTCGCGAGCAAGATCGCCGACGTCACCGGCCATGTCGCCGTGACCGTCGTGGGCGGCGTGAGCTACAAGCCGCAGACCGCGGCACTCAAGTACGGCTGCGACATCCTGGTCGCAACGCCGGGCCGTCTGGTTGATCTGATCGAGCAGGGCGCCTGCCACCTGAACGAGGTCAAGGTGCTGGTGCTCGACGAGGCCGACCGCATGCTCGACATGGGCTTTTTGCCCGCCGTCCGTCAGACGCTGCTGTTCTCGGCGACGCTCGACGAGGAGGCAGTGGGCGAGATCACCGACCTGGTGAGCGACCCGGCCCGCGTGGAGATCGCGCCCGCCACGTCGACCGCCGACACCGTCGACCAGTTTGTGTTCCCGGTGTCCATCGAGGCCAAGAACAACCTGCTGCCCGAGTTCCTCAAAAAGGAGGGCCCGGAGCGCACCATCGTCTTTATGCGCACCAAGCACCGCGCCGACAGCTGCTGCCGTCGTCTGGAGCGCAAGGGCATCAAGGCCGCCGCGATCCACGGCAACCGCAGCCAGGCCCAGCGCGAGCGCGCGCTTTCTGCCTTCCGCGACGGCACCGTCGACGTGCTGGTGGCAACCGATGTTCTCGCCCGCGGCATCGACATTAGCGACGTGCGCTACGTCGTGAACTTTGACGTGCCGGCAGAGCCAACCGACTACATCCACCGCATCGGCCGCACGGGCCGCGCCGGCGAGCTGGGCTGGGCCATCACGTTTGTGACCGAGCAGGATGTCGACGAGTTTTACGAGATCGAGAAGCTCATGGACAAGACCGCCGACATCTACGAGGTCGGCGACCTGCATGTGGGTCCCAATCCGCCCGCGGTTGATCCCGAGCGCGACCCTGCGGCCTTTAAGGTGAAGAAGAAGACCAAGCGCGGCAAGTCAAAGAGTAAGAAGAAGCTTGAGCAGGCGCGTCGCGACGGCAAGCGCAACGGCGACGATTACGGCGATGTGGCCGGTCGTTCCAACCGCGGTCGCGACGAGCGTCGTGGC
>CAJMBB010000129.1 GCA_905211615.1 uncultured Collinsella sp.
TCGTGGTCGGCGCGGTCTTTGGCCTCATCATCGGCGCGCGCCTGTTTTACGTCGTCTTTTACGGCGATGGCTACTATTGGACCCACCCGCTCGAGATCTTTGCCACCAACGAGGGCGGCATGAGCTTCCACGGTGGCCTGGTCGGCGGCATCTTGGGCGGCATCATCGTGTGTCGCATGTATAAGCTCGACGCCTGGACCATCGCCGACCTTGCCGTTATCGGCGCTCCGTTGGCGCTGTGCCTGGGACGCTGCGCCAACTTCGTAAACGGTGAGCTGTGGGGTAAGCCGACCGATCTGCCCTGGGGTGTGGCCTTTGGCGGCACCGCGGGCAATATGCCGCGCCATCCCTCCCAGCTCTACGAGGCGTTTCTTGAGGGCATTGTGCTCTTCTGCATCCTGCAGGTGCTCAGTCGCAAAAAACCGCTGCTGCCCCAGGGTACGTTTATGGGCGTCTTTGTGATGGGCTACGGCATCGTTCGCTTTTTGATTGAGTTTGTGCGCGTGCCCGATGCCCAGCTGGGCTATCTGCTGGGAGGCGTTATCACCATGGGCCAGCTGCTGAGTTTGCCGCTCGTGATTGCCGGCCTGGTGCTCATCATCTTCGCCCGACACCGCAATCGCCCCCAGCGCATCTACCTCGACGCCTAACCACCACAAAGGGGACAGGCACCTTTGTGGTGGTTTTGCCGAGTTTGATAGGTTTCTAGAAAGGCTTTCGGACTGTGAAGGATTCCGACCTCTCCACAACGGCTGCGCGCGACGCTGCCCGCATCGTCTGGTTTAAGCGCTACCCCGCCAAGCAGACGCTCATCGCATTTCTGCTCGCGCTGTTGGCGACCACGGCGTTTTCCATCGATCCCGCGCCGGTCTCGAGCAACGCAGTCTTGGCGATTGACCCCAAAGCCTCGGGCATGCTGTACGTGTGCTACGAGGTGCTCCTCTCGTTTGCCGGCCATACCGACGCGGTCATGCTGCTTGCGCTTGCCTGCCTGCTCACGCTGCCGTTTCGCTACGTATTCTTTGGCCGCGGCGATGCTTGGCGTCCTTCGGTGATCCTTCCGTCTCTGTTCTTTGCCGTCTGCATGGTGTTTGGCCGCAGCTACGACCTCACCGATTCGGCCGAGATCGTGCTCGGCGACAAGGCTCGCATCATCTGCGCCTGGATAGGCGGTGCGGGCTGGATGCTCTTGGCGGTCGTTGCCTTCTACCTGGCTTTTGAGTGTCTAGATTGGCTGAGCTCTCGGCGCATTCCGTTTTCCGAAGCGCACTTTGGCCGCGTATGGCGTGTGGCTCACGCCGTGCTCTCGGTCCATCCCTTTGCCGGGCCCTTTCTGGTGCTTATGATTGCCTGGGCGCCCACGCTCATCGCTTCGCTGCCCGGCCTTTTTATGGGGGATACGGGTGCGCAGATTCGCCAGTGGTTCAATTACCCCAACGGCACGAGTGACTACCTGCGTCTGCTCAATCCCAATGTGTTGCTCAACGGACATCACCCCGTGGTGCACACGGCTATCATCGGTTCGTGCGTCCAGCTGGGGCTTTCACTATTCAACAGCGCCAACGCAGGTCTTGCCATCTACACCTGCGCTCAGTTCGTCATTACGGCCGCCTGCATGGCCTATTCCATCTCGTCGCTGCGCAAACTGGGCGTGAGCCTGCCGGTCCGCGGCGTGATCTTGCTGTTCTTTGTGTTTATGCCCATGTTCTCCAACTACGCGGCCCTGCTTACCAAAGATGTGCTGTTTGCCGACGCGTTTTTGGTGCTGTTGGTGCAGACCGTGAAGTTCGTGGCCTGCGGCCTGCCCCGTCGCGATGCCAATGCCGAGCGTGCGGGCGAACAGAGGCCCGTGCTCTTTGCGCGCCACGACTGGCTGCTGCTCGCTCTGGGCGCCATGGGTTCCACGTTTCTGCGCAACGGCGGCCTGGTGTTTCCCCTGGCGGCATGCGTAATCGCGGCGGCGTTTTGCGCATGGGACGCGCATGCGGCTCGTCGCGCAGCCAAGCAGGCTGGTGCTGCGCCTTCGGGCGCCATCCCGCGTTTCCGCTGGGTGGGAGTTCTTGCGGTGCTTGCACTCTGCCTTGCCTCCAATATGTACTTCACCAAGGTCTTTATGCCGGCGCACGACATCACGCCTGGTTCCAAGCGTGAAATCCTCTCGATTCCGTTCCAGCAGACGGCTCGTTTCGTCCAAAAGCACGACGGCCTCAACTCGGGCGTCAACCCCACGGTTAAGGAGGACGGCACCATCGTGGAGGCTCCTTGCGACGGCTTGGTGACCGACGAAGAGCGTGCCGTGATCGACCGTGTGCTCAAGTACGAGAATCTGGGCCGCCGTTACAACCCCGACAAGTCCGACGCCGTCAAAAATTGCTTTAACGAGTACGCCTCGCAGGAGGACATCAAGACCTATTTTGAGGTGTGGGCGCAGATGTTCAAAAAGGATCCCGAGTGCTATATCTCGGCGCTCATCAATAACTACTACGGCTACTTTTATCCGAGTGCCCGCGATGCGTGGGTCTACAGCACGTCGCGCAGTGCCGAGATTATGGCACGCCCCGATAATCTCAAGTACTTCGACTTCCATCCGGTCGATAGCAAGGTTGTGCGCTGGTGCGACCACCTGATCAACTTGTATCGCGTGGCAGTACAGCGCATCCCGTTTATCTCGCTCACCATGAGCTCGGCCACCTATGTGTGGATCATGATCGCCGTGGTGGTCTATCTGCTACGTCGTCATTCGTGGCGCGGGCTGGCCATTTGGGTGCCGCTGCTGGGTGTGCTCGCTGTGTGCCTAATCGGTCCCTGCAACGGCTCGACCTACATGCGCTACCTGTATCCGGTCATCGCCTGCATGCCCTTTGCCATCGGCGCCACCATCACCCGCAGCGACCTCCTCTGGTCCTAATTTGGTGCAAAGGGGACAGGTTACTTTGCACCAACCCCTTGCACCAAGGGGCTGTATCATCACGACGCCTTCATTTTGGGGTTTATCTCGCAGGCCAGTAGGTATATCATAACGACGTTTGTTTATATTGCCCGAGCATCTGCGCTGGGCTTTAGGTCGAAACCGATAGGAGACACGTATGTCCGGACACTCTAAGTGGGCCACAACCAAGCATCGTAAGGGCGCGCAGGACGCCAAGCGTTCCGCCCTCTTCTCCAAGCTGAGCCGCAACATCACCGTTGCTGCCCGTCTCGGCGGCGACCCGCTGCCCGAGAACAACGCCAGCCTCGCTGCTGCTGTTGCCAAGGCCAAGGCTCAGTCCATGCCTAAGGACAAGATCAAGTCCGCTATCGACAAGGCTTTTGGTTCGGGTGCCGATGCCGCCGTCTACGAGAACATCGTGTACGAGGGCTATGGTCCCGCCGGTGTCGCCGTCTACGTTGACTGCCTGACCGATAATCGCAACCGCACTGCCGCCGATGTCCGTTCCGCCTTCTCCCACGCTGGTGGCAACCTGGGCACCTCCGGCTCCGTCGCCTTCCAGTTTGAGCGCAAGGGCCAGATCGTCGTCGCCAAGGAGATCCTGGACGAGAATGCCAAGAAGGAGACCATGATCGCCAACGGTGCTGCCGGTGACGAGGATGAGTTCATGATGGCCATCGCCGAGGCCGGTGGCGAGGACTACGAGGACGCCGGCGAGGAGTGGATCGTCTGGACCGCTGCTAACGACGTCATGGCTGTTTCCAAGGCACTCGAGGAGCAGGGCGTCCAGGTCAAGGGCTCCGAGACCACCATGGTCCCGACTACCCCGACCGAGGTCTCCGGTACCGACGCCAAGAAGGTTCAGCGCCTTATCGACCGTCTCGAGGAGCTCGACGACGTCCAGGACGTCTACAGCACCATGGATATGACCGACGAGGTCATCGCTGCCCTCGAGGAGGAGTAGCGCCTGCACGGGTTAAGCCGTGCATATCTGGGCATAATGAAGCGAGCATGCAAGCCTCGTGGAATAGATGAGCCGGATCCGCGTGCGTATGGCACCGGACCCGGCTCTTTTATAATGATGCGAATCGTTTTGCATTCTGTGGACCGAAACCTGAAGGGAGCGCGCGTGCGCGTACTCAAACGAGCCCTAGCGATCGTGTATCTTGCCGCCGCCATCGTGGCGCTGGGTACGCTTGTCTGCCAGTTCTGGGGACCGTATACGTATCGCTTTATGTTGCTGTTGCGTGACACCATGCCTCGCGTCGTCGTTACGGCGTGCGCCGCCATCGTGGCACTTGGCGTGCTCATCGGTTTTTTCCGCCTGATGTTCGCGCGTCGCGAGCCGTCCTGCGTGCATCCGGCGGGGGAGCGCAATATCGAGGTTACGCTCGCAGCGCTTTCCTCGTGCGCCCGTGCCGCGGCGGAGTGCGATGATCGCGTGATGGTTGAGCATATCGAGGCGCGCGTTCAAGGCTCCGACGAGTCGTGCGTTCGTTTTAAGGTCGAGGCCATCGCGCTCGATGATAAAGACGTCGCCTCTCTTGCCACCGCGATGCAGCAGCGCATCGAGAAAGCCTGCGACACCATGCTCGGCACGCCGGGCACGACCGCGCGCGTCCGTTTTTTGCCGTCCAAGACTACCGTCCAGACCGTGGAGGTTTCCGGTGAGTGATACCAACCAAGACAAGACCGCCTGCACGCCGCGCCTGACGATCGACCAGAACGCTACGCCGGCAGGCGAGTCCGCCGACACCAAGCCCGAGGCCGGCGAGCAGCACGACAGCGCCGCTAATGACTTTGACGAGGCCATGGGTCTCATCAAAGGTACGGGCGCTGCTATCTGGAGCTACGCCGTGCGCCACCCCAACACTACGCTCGGTGCCGTGGCAGGCTTTATCCTCGCCGTGCTGGTACTTACATTGGGCCTGTGGGACACGCTCGTCATCGCATTCTTTGTGTTGATCGGCGCCGTGATCGGCCAGATTCGCGACGGCGAGAACGGTATCGTCAACTTCTTCGGCCGTCTGTTTAGCGGCCGCTAATACGTATTCGACTGTCGCATCCGCGGCAGGCATAAGGAGGAACCATGGCTTTTAACACGAAGGTCGATGTGGCCGATACCGAGCTCGAGGCGAACGAGGCCGTCGCCGCCGAGGCGGAGGACGTAACGCTCGAGGACGAGACGCTCGTCGAGGCCGAGTCCAAAGACGAGGCGGACGAGGACGACGAGGAGGCGGACGAGTCCGAGGACTCGCTGACCTATTCCAACGGCGTGATCGAGAAGATCGTCGCCATGGCCACCCGCGAGGTGCCGCACGTTCTGGGCATGAAGGGTAACCTTATGCACTTTGTGCAGGAGCAGTTTGGTGCCGAGAACCTGACCAAGGGCGTGACGGTCGAGGTCACCGACGACAACCGCGTGGTCGTCAACATCTCGGTCATCATCGAGTATGGCGCCTATGCGCCTGCGATCTTTGACGACGTTAAGGCGCGCGTCACCGAGCGTCTGGCCGCGATGACCGGCCTTGAGGTGGCAGGCGTCAACCTGCGCATCGAGGATGTCATCACCCCCGAGGAGTACGAGCACCGCACCAGCCAGCACGAGTAACCTACCAAAAAGGGATGTTTATTTTGGCAGGTTTTATCTGCGTAAACGTCAAACGGCCGGTCGCGCATGCAAAAGCGC
>CAJMBB010000130.1 GCA_905211615.1 uncultured Collinsella sp.
CCCGCCGTTTGGCCAATCTGCCGTTCAATTTCAAAGGCGCGACCAGAAGGTCAGCGCCTTTTCATTTCACGGCACATTGGCTCAAACGGCGGGCTCTCGCTGACTTTTGCTCAACCTGCGGCGTTTCCTTTTTGGTGCAATGGGGTCAGGTTGGCTTGCGCCATACCGGTAGTTCTGTCTGCGACACTCTCGCCAAAGTGATATCAAACATACATCTAGCGTTTTCGACACTTCGCTTATTAGAGCCAGTCCATCTCCTCGTCATAGCGGTCCGAATAGGCGTTACGCTTGAGTTCTTCAGCACTCGTTGGTCGCGCCTTGGAAACGTCGACCCCTGACTCATGGCAAGCGCCGACGAACAGCTGTAAACCCCGATCAATAAGCTGAGCCCCACGCTCGGCCTTCATTTCTTCGGCTCGCATTTAGAGCTCCACGCTTTCGGCACCGTTGATGGTTAGGTTTCGCTCATAGAAAGCGGTGAGAGCGCGGATGGCGTACATCACGTCGCGTACGCCGCCGGTCTCGTAGCTCGAGTGCATGGCAAGCTGCGGCAGGCCCACGTCTACGGCATACATGCTCGCCTGCATGTTGGACAGGTTGCCGAGCGTGGAGCCGCCGGCCATGTCGCTCTTGTTGGCGAAGGCCTGCGTGGGCACGTCGGCGTCATCGCAGATGGCTTGGAACACCGCGCGGCTAAAGGCATCGGTGCAGTAGTGCTGGTTGGCGGCTTCCTTGATGACAATACCGCCGTTGAGTACGACCTGGTTGCGGGCATCGCACTTCTCGGCGTGGTTGGGGTGCACGGCATGCGCGTTGTCGCAGCTCACAAGCATCGAGGCGGCAAGTGCGCGATGGTACGACTCGTCGTCAAAGCCCAGCGATCCGTTGATGCGGCGCAGCGCGTCGGCCAAGAACGTCGACATGGCGCCCTGCTTGGTCTCGGAGCCAACCTCCTCGTTATCAAAGCAGCAGAAGACCGAGACGTCATGCGCGTTCTCGGCACCCAAAAATGCCTGCAGCGAGGTGTAGGCGCAGGCAAGGTCGTCGAGCTTGGGCGTCGAGATAAACTCGTCGGCCCAGCCCCAAATGCGCGCATCCTGACGATTGACCAGGAACAGATCGCGGCCCAGAATTTGCTCGGGCTCAACATCCAGCTCGTCGGCGATCAGGGCGTCAAAGTCGCCCTGCATAAGGTCGCCAGCGCTGATGAGCGGGCACAGGTCGACGGCGCGGTTGGGCGCAAAGCCCTCGTTGACGCCGCGGTTCATATGGATGGCAAGGCTCGGAATAATAGCGACCTCGCGCTCGGTGGAAAGCAGGCGGCTCTCAATACGGTCGCCCTCGCGCACCAGCACGCGGCCCGCGAGCGCCAGCGGGCGATCGAACCAGGTGTAGTCGATCATGCCGCCGTAGGCCTCGGTGTTCAGGCGCAGCGTCTCGCCTGCGCCGTCGAGCTCGGGCACGGCCTTGACCTTAAACGTCGGCGAGTCGCTGTGCGACGCCGTCAGCTGAAAATGGTAGTCGCCGGCAACGCCGTCCTCGCCCCACGTCGCGGCCAGGTCCTCGCCCACCTTAAAGGCAACAACGCTCGAGGTGTTGCGCTGCGTGTAATAGCGACCGCCCGGCTCGATATCCCACGCCGCATTCTCGGGCAGGTAGGTAAAGCCCGCCTCGTCGAGTTCGGCCATAATGGTCGCCGCCGTATGGAACATGCTGGGGCATGCCTCGATAAAGTCAATGAGGTCGTTGGCGGCCTCGATATCGTCGGCCGTCACGTACACGCGCTCGGGCGTTTCCTGATCCGTCATGCTCTCCCCTTTCGCTGGGTTGATGGTCCCTTCCAGCATACCCCGCCACGCCAGCGCCACACTCTTCATTCCGCGTTTAATCCCGCGCCGCTCGCCAAGTTGAGCCATCATGCCCGTGCACCTTTTGCGACAATTACGCTAACAGGACGAGAGGAGCCGTCATGAAGCCACGTAACATTGCCATCACCTGCGGTGTCGCGGGAGTCGCCGTCGGCCTTGCCGCTGCCACCGGTATCGTTTATCACAAGCAAATCAAGTCCGCCGCGTCGCTCAAACGCTTGACCGGCTACGCGGATAGCTATGACCTGTACGCAATCGACATCGCCTACGACTACGATCTTGATCGCATCATCGCCGCTGGCGTGCGCGACGACCAGGCCTACATCGACGCCGTGGTGGCGCAGGTGCTGCCCGGTGTGCCGGTACATGTCCAGGCGCCCCAGTTTGCCTGCAGCGCTTTTGTCGCCGTAGATGCCGAAGGCCGCGTGCGCACCGGTCGCAATTACGACTTTAAGGACGACACCTCGGCGCTGCTGGTGCGCAATCACCCACGCGACGGCTATGCCTCCATCGGGTTTGCTGCCCTTAACAACCTGGGCGATAACACTCCGCTTGACTCCGTCGGCGGACGCGCCTCCGCACTCATGGGCCCGTTTGCCCAGCTCGACGGTGTTAACGAATGCGGCGTGTCCATTGCCGTACTCACTCTGGATTCCAAGCCCTGTGACCAGGACACGCAACGCCCCGTCATCAATACCTCGCTCGCCATCCGTCTGGTGCTCGACCGTGCCGCCACCACGCAAGAAGCTGTCGACCTGCTTTCCGCCTACGACATGCACGCCATGGCAGGACGCGATTACCACTTCTTTATCAACGACGTCGCCGGTGACGCGCGCGTAGTAGAGTGGGATCCGCGCGATCCGGACCGTGCTTTCAAAGCGACTCCTGTACGCCAGGTTACGAACTTCTACGCCTGCTATGGCGACGAAGTGCTGCCCAACCAAAAGAATGACGAGCTGGGCCATGGTAAAGAGCGCGCCGTCGCAATCTCCGATGTCCTTGACGCCCATGTCGGCGCCCAAGACGAGGCAGTCGCTTGGAAGGCCCTTCGCGCTGCGGCGCAAGAGCCCAATCCGGAAGACATCACCAGCAATACGCAATGGTCGGTCGTCTTTGACAATACCGAGCCCGCTGCCGCCATCACGCTGCGCCGCCACTGGGGCAATGTCGATGCCTTCGCACTGTAAGGAGCCAGGCCCGTCGACCTTACGTTCCTTGACGTTGCTTACATTTCCATACGCTTGAGCTAACACGTTTTACCCCCGTATCAACAGTGTGCGGGGGTAAACTTATGCGCATGTTATAACTTGCCCGGAAGGATTCATCATGCTCAGGATCGGTCTTCTTACCAGTGGCGGCGACTGCCAGGCGCTCAACGCCACCATGCGCGGCATCGTCAAAACGCTTATGACCAATAGCGAAGAACCTATCGAGATCTACGGTTTTGAGGACGGCTACCAGGGCCTTATCTACAGCAGGTTCCGTGTCATGACGCCCGCCGATTTTAGCGGCATCCTCACCCGCGGCGGCACCATCCTGGGCACGAGCCGCACGCCGTTCAAGCGCCTGGATACCCCCGAGGCCGATGGTGTCGAGAAGGTGCCGGCGATGGTCCACACCTATCATAAGCTGCAGCTCGACTGCCTGTTTATGCTGGGCGGTAACGGCTCCACCAAGACCGCCAACCGCCTGCGTGAAGAGGGCCTCAACGTTATCGCCCTGCCCAAGACCATCGATAACGACACCTGGGGCACCGAGCTGACGTTCGGCTTTACGAGCGCCATCGACGTCGCCACCAAGTGCATCGACGACATTCACACCACCGCTTCGAGCCACGGCCGCGTGTTTGTCATCGAGATCATGGGCCACAAGGTTGGCTGGATCCCGCTGTACGCCGGCGTCGCAGGCGGTGCGGATGTCATCTTGATTCCCGAGATTCCCTACGACATGGATAACGTCATCAAGACCATCGAGCATCGCATGGAAACCGGCAGCCGCTTTACCATCGTGGCCGTCGCCGAGGGCGCTATCTCCAAGGAGGACGCGGCGCTGTCCAAGAAGGAGTACAAGAAGAAGCTCGCCGAGCGCACGAGTCCGTCGATTGTCTACGACATCGCCAAGGAGATCGAGGCCAAGACCGGTCGCGAGACCCGCGTCGCCATCCCCGGCCACACGCAGCGCGGCGGCCAGCCCGATGCCCAGGACCGCATCTTTGCGACCCAGTGCGGCGTCGAGGCCGCGCTGGGCTGCCTGCGCGGCGAGTTTGGCTACATGATTGCCCTGCGTGACGGCAAGATGTGCCACATGCCGCTCGAGGATGTCGCTGGCAAGCTCAAGTTTGTCGATCCCCAGAGCGATCTGGTGCGCGAGGCCAAGGCGTTGGGCATCAGCTTCGGCGACGAATAGCCTCGGCCGAAACTGCTCTCATTGGAGGCCCCAAGGCTTACCTCCCAAATCGTCCTCGGACATGTCAGGATCCCGCCGTGCGCTTCGCGCGGCGGGATCCTTCCGTCCTGCGGAAAGATTTGGGAGGTAAGCCCTGGGGCCTCCTGCGGTAACTAGGGAGGCCGAGGCTATTCGTCTTCTTGCTGCGGGTGCCTAGGGTGGGGTGTGGCGTGCATTTTTGGGAGTATTCAGCAGCCGAGGATGCCTGCATACTGGATTTTGGGCGAAAGGCAGGCACTATGGGCCGCATCCTGTAAAAAACGATCGGTCCTCGAGGCACTGGGGGCTCAGAATCAAGGCATTCGACGCGGTTTTGTGCACACGTTCCCGCGCCCGCGGACTCCGGGATGCAGAATACTCCGAAATTTGCACGCCGCCCCCTGGGGTACCCGCGGACAAAAAGCAACCGCCCCGCCGAAATATGCAATCGGCGGGGCGGTTTATGCAATTTAGTGGCTGTGGGCGCGTCGGTGGCTCGCTACAGCTTGAATCCCAGAACGGGTTACTCGGCGCTCTTAAAAGCGCCGAGTAACCCGCCAAAAAGGGACAGGTTCATCTTTGGCAGGTTAATCTGGGCAAACGCCGGACAACCATTAGGCGGCCTGGCGTTTACCCCGTTTTGCTGGGGATGTTTGTCGTTCAGTACTCTTACTGGCTAATCCAGTGTTGCGCATAGCTCTTAATGTCCTCGGTAAAACCGTCAAGGTCGTCAAGGGTGATCACGCTGTCGATAAGCAAATTGGCTATCTCGCGGTGCATTGTGCTGCGGCGAGTGTCGTTTGCAATTACGCCTGAGGACAGCTTGTCTCTATTGAGGCGCTTTTCTAGTGCCCAAAATCTACTGGACGCTTCACTGTCGTCGTTCAGCATCTCAACGTACTGGCCGATGAGCTTTTCCATATAACGTTCTTGCCATTGAGGAAGCATTTTCTTAAACAGCTTCCAGTCGCTTTCGGCTACGTCGCGCATATGTCCTCCGCTCGTCAAACGGGCTTTCCATTTGCCTTTCATTCTATTTGGTTTTCGCCCGCAGGCGTGGATGAGAGGCTCTCTTCAGCCTTCGAGATTGAGCTTGAATGATCCGTTGCCACAAAATGGACCTATCTACTACGTTTGCTACCACACCCTCGACCATGACAAAGATTGTAAAAATAAAACCGACGCTCCTATAAGTTGTCAAGAGGCAGTTTGCGGGAGCGTTCTCTCC
>CAJMBB010000131.1 GCA_905211615.1 uncultured Collinsella sp.
TCGCGCGTGGTCTCCTCGGCGGAACTCACGACGCGTACCCCAGGCCCCAGCGCATGGCGGATAGGTCCCACCAACAGCGGAAAATGCGTACAGCCGAGCACCACGGTATCGATACCGTGGTCGCGCAGTGGCTCAACCGTGGCACCCACCAGCGCACGCACGGCAGGCGTATCGAAGATGTCCTCGTTCTCAAGCCACTGCTCTTGCAGATGCGCACCCGAGGCGAGCTCGTGTTCGACAACCTCGACAAAGCTCGAGGCGGGGCAGCCGTATACGTCGACGCCGGCATCTAGGTCCTGAATGGCGCGCGTGTAAGCGCCCGAGCGAATGGTGAGGTTGGTGGCGAGCACGCCCACGCGACGCGTGCGGGTGCTGTTGATTGCCGCACGGGCACCCGGCGCGATCACGCCGATCACGGGAACGTCGAGCACCTGCTGGGCCAGACGCAAGGCCGCAGCTGTCGCCGTGTTGCAGGCGATGACCATAATCTTGACGTCGTGCTTCGACAGCCAACGGCCCGCCTGCAACGCAAACGAGCGCACCTCATCCTCGGTGCGCGTGCCGTAGGGGCAGCGTTTGGTGTCGCCGAAGTAGTAGACGGACTCGCGCGGCAGCACCGTCGCGATGGCGCGCGCAACCGTCAGACCGCCCAAACCAGAATCGAACACGCCAATCGGGCGCGTGTCGCCTGTCGGATTCTCGATATCGGACATTACCTCACCAGTCTCTCTCGAAAAGACATGTCCAAGTGCGGCGACGCCGCGCTACGAACGCGCCGCGACCAGCAGCTCTGCCGTCGCCGCCCAACCGTCGACAATTTTGCCGCGCGTAACGAAAGCGTTCTCGCAAGCAGCCAGGAACTCGGGCGCACCGGCGCTCGTCAGGCCATTCTCGACCAGGCAGAACGTGCCCACGTGATCGGCCATGTAGAAGTCGGACTCGGAATCGCCGAGCGCGAGCGTCTCCTCGCGCTCGATCCCCAGGTGCTCGCAGAAGCGCGCGATGGCAACGCCCTTGTTGAGGCCGGCGGGATTGATGTTAAACGCGCGACCGTCCTCGACGCGATCGAGCTCGAGCGTCGTCGGCTTGGACAGATGCGTCAGGTGACCGTTACAGGCCCACACCAGGCCGCAGCCGGCCTCGTCCAGGATGGCCTGGACCTCATTGTCGGGCACATCGCCGCGCATGCCGACGGTGACCTCGCGGTACTTGTAGCCGGTCGACATGTCGTTGTGATACTCGATCTTGTGCGGCCAGCGGGCAAGAATCTTCTCGCACACGCCGGTCTGCTCGATCACCTGGTGCGGAGTAAGGCCGCAGGCGGGGTCGTAAGGCATGTCGCCAGTCAGATACTCCCAATCGTTGGCTTTGAGGTCGTACATGACCAGGCCGCCCATCTCACCAATGTAGGAGTTGAGGCCGAGCACGCGCGCGTCCTCGTGGATCATGGTACGGTTGCGGCCCGAGGTGGGAACCACCTGAATGCCAGCGCGAGCGAGCGCCACGACGGCCTCGACGAGTTTGGTCGAGGGGTTGTCGTCGTTGTCGCGCAGCACGCACGAGCCGGGCGCGAGCATCGTGGCATCCAGGTCGGTAAAGACGTACTTGACCTTGGCCAAGCGCTCGCGCATCTCGCCCGAAAGCTCGGCAACGGTCGGCAAGGTGTTGTGGGACATGGTTACTCCGTTTACGTAGAAGGGTTTGGACTTGGACGGCATGTTTTGATTGAGGGAACACGCTTATGGCGACAGCGCACTCAGGGCGCCGCCGCCATCATGGTTCATTAGTCAAACTGGGTAACATCGATCAGGCGATTGGCCAGCGAAAGGTCGCTCTCGATGGGCACGAACTCGTCGCCCACGTGCATGAGCTCCTCGTCACCCTTTGCCAGCAGCAAGACAATGGTGGGAGCATCGGGGTTGACGTACTCCTCGCGCGCCGCCTTGAACGCCGCATGCACAGCGGCTTCGCGGTCGAGGATGATCTTGTTCGGCGTATCGTCGGGAACATGCTCGGCAAGCTCGCGACAGACCTTCATCGGGTCCTCGTGAGCTGGATCCTCGTTCGTAAAGATCATCAGGTCGGAATACGGTGCGGCCTCGCGTGGCAATTGCTCGCGGCGCTCCTGCGCCTTGCCGCCGGCGGCGCCAAACAGCGCAATGACGGGGCTAGCGGGAAACGCGCGCTTGACCGACGAGAAAAGCGAACGGAACGAAAGCTGGTTGTGCGCATAGTCAACGACGCAGATCACGCGGCCGTCCTTCGACTCCACGACCTCCATGCGGCCCGGCACACGCAGTTTGGAGAGGCCCTTCTTGATAGCCTCGATACCGATGCCGATCTCGCGCGCAGCGGCGATAGCGACCAGCGCGTTTTCCACGTTAAAGTCGCCCGCGATACCCAGCAGGACCTTCTCCCCCGCCTCGGGCTCGTCGGCGCTCATGCCGTGCAAGTTGAACTCGATGTTAAAGCCGAGCATGCGGACATCGCTCGCCCACAGGCTTGCCTCGGGATGCTCGACGCCAACGGTCACCAAGCGCTCGGCCGTCGACGCTGCCTCTAGCACACGGTCAACCTCATCGGTGCCCAGATTCACCACGGCGGTCTTTGCCTGGTCAAAGATCCTAAGCTTGCTCTCAAAATAATCCTCAAACGTGGGGTGTTCGATCGGCGAGATGTGGTCGCGGCCGATGTTGAGGAAGCACGCCACGTCAAACGGCAGATTCTCGACGCGTTGGTACTTGAGCGCCTGGCTCGAGACCTCCATGACCATGGACTGGCGACCGGACGTGCGGCAGTTGGCGATATGGCGCCAAACCTCGGGGGCCTCGGGCGTGGTGTTGGTGCTCTCGTAGCACTCGATACCATCGTCGGTACTCACCGAGCCGATCATGCCGCAGGACTCGCCCGCCGCCTTGATGATGGACTGGAGCATAAAAGCGGCCGTGGTCTTTCCCTTGGTGCCGGTGATGCCCACGATCTTGACGTCGTGGTCGGGACGGTCGTAGACCTCCGGCGGCAACAGGGCCATGGCCGTGCGAACACTATCAACAACCAGCATCGCAGCACCGCTCTCCTGCGCCAGCGGCTCCAGAGACTCGACCAGCGACTCCTCGCACACAAATGCGACGGCGCCCGCATCGAGCGCCATGCTCAAAAACGCGGGCTTAAAGGCAGCACCTTTGCAAAAGAATACGTCACCTGCCGAGACCGCGCGCGAATCAAACGAGCAGCCGGTCACGGCGCGCTCGTCAACCTGCTCTGATGCGCGCAGCTCGCCGCACACATCGAGAAGCTTGGCAAGCGTATCGACCGTGGTCACGGTCGCGGAATCCGAATGGTGCATCTTTCACCTTTCTCAGCCATTTGGCAGGGACGGTTTTATAGTAACTGAAACGCACCCACGCAAAAACGGCTCCCGGAGGAGCCGTTACGCGCAGGCGTTCGTAAGCCGAGGCTAGGCAGCCTGAACAGCGGGCTGGTCCTCGTCGATAAAGAAGCGCTTGTACCACACTAGGAACACGAGCGGCGTATAGATCTTGCGCTGGAAATCGCCCTTGCCCGCAAAGTGCAGATCGAGCAGGTGCATGAGCTCGTCGGTATTGAAGAACTCGCTTGCCCACGGCGCGGTGAAGTACTCCTTGACATAGTCGTACCACTTTTGCTCGCGCAGCCAGTAGACAATCGGCACCGGGAAGCCCACCTTGGGACGGGTGGCCCACTCATCGGGCAGCGACTTGTTGGCAGCGTGGCGGAGTACCTGCTTGTTGCCGTTCTCGTTGATGCGGTAGCGATCGGGAATGTGCTCGGCGAACTCCATGACTTTGCGGTCCAGGAAGGGCACGCGCAGCTCCAGCGAGTGCGCCATGCACATCTTGTCGGCCTTGAGCAGAATGTCGCCCGGGAGCCACATGTTCATGTCCAGGTACTGCTTCTTGACCAGTTCGGGCTGACCCTTCACGCGTGCGTAGATGGGTGCAGCGAGCTCAAAGGCGCCATCGCCGGTGTTGTACTCGGGCTTGAGCACGCCGTCGACCTCGCGCTCCGGCCATACCAGAGCCTGTCCCAGGAACGACTTCTCGGGGATCTCGGCACCCTTGACCAGGAAGTTATGTCCCTTGAAGTACGGCATATGCAGCGCCAGGTTACCGAGCGCGCGACGGATGGGCAGCGGCACCATCTTTTTGTACTTGCGCACCGGGACCGTGTCCTCGTAGTAGGCGTAGCCGCCAAAGAGCTCGTCGGCGCCTTCGCCCGAAAGCACGACGGTAACGTCCTTGCGGGCCATCTCGGCCAAGAACCACAGCGGCACGGAAGACAGGTTGGACTGCGGCTCGTCCATGTGATACTGGATGTCCTCGAGCGCACCGAAGAACTCGTCGGCGGTAATCATCTTGCGAACGTTCTCGACGCCGAGCTTATCGGAAAGTTCCTTGGCGTAGTTGGTCTCGTTGAAGTTCTTGTAGTCAAAGCCCACCGAGAAGGTCTTGTCGGGCATGAGGCAAGCGGCGATGTAGCTGGAGTCGACGCCACCGGAGAGGAACGACGCGACCTTGACGTCGGCGATGCGATGGGCCTCGACACTCTCGTGCACGACCTCGTCCAGCTCATCGACATACTCTTCGAACGGCTTCTCGACGGCAGAGTAATCGCAATCCCAGTAGCGCTCGATGTTCATCTTGCCGGTCGGGATATCGACGGTAAAGTAGTGCGCCGGCGGCAGCTTGTAGACACCCTCGAAGAAGGTCTCCTCAGTCGCCGAATACTGCAGCGTCATGTACGGACGCAGAGCCTTTTTGTTGACCGCCTTGTGGAAGTGCGGGTAGTCCAGGAAGCTCTTGATCTCGGAACCAAAGAGCACGCCCGGAGCGCCGTCGCCCGCATCGGCCATGGGATAGTAGTAGAGCGGCTTGATGCCAAAGATGTCGCGGGCGCCAAAAAGCTTGTTCTTCTTTTTGTCCCAGATGACGAAGGCGTACATACCGCGCAGACGATCGAGTACGGCCTCGCCCCACTCCTCGTAGCCGTGCAGGAGGCTCTCGGTGTCGGCGCCGCAGTGGAACTTGTAGCCCTTGGCCTCGAGCTCGGAACGGAGTTCTTGGAAGTTGTAGATCTCGCCGTTGAAGACAATGACGACGCTGCCGTCCTCATTGGCCATGGGCTGAGCGCCGGCCTCGGTCAGGTCGAGGATCGACAGGCGGCGGAAGCCCAGGGCAACGCGGCCGTCGATAAACTGACCGCCCATGTCGGGACCGCGATGGACGATGCGGTCCATCATCTTGGTGAGCACCTCGGATTGGTTATCCGTCCCACCGACAAAACCGACAAAACCGCACATATACTATCCCCTCTGCTGTTGCTGGGCATCAAATCGAATCAGTAGCTTTTGAGTATACCCGAGGGCGTAAAGAGGGGCGGAATGTTCAGGCAATCTCAACTGAATCAGCTCCGCTGTGACACGCGGGTTGATTTCCGATCTCAGCCGAA
>CAJMBB010000132.1 GCA_905211615.1 uncultured Collinsella sp.
CGAGCGAGCCCAGGACCTGACCGAACGAAAAACTTACCCGCCTCGCCCGGCCAGGCCCGATGGGACGGCTAACGAGCCGCCAAGATGGCGTCGATGAGCGTCAGTACGCCCCCGTCGTTGTTGCTCGGAATGCGCCACTTGGCGTGCGCGTTCATGTGCTCCTCGGCATTGTCCACGATAAAGCTGTGACCGACGCGCTCCAGCATGGGGATGTCGTTGTAGGTGTCGCCCACGGCGGCAGCATCGGCAATATCGATGCCCAGGTGCTCGCACAGGTGCGCGACGCCGGCGCCCTTGTCGACGCCCAGGTTCATAAAGTCGATCCACTCGCGCCCGGCGTTGGTGACGTAGAGCTTGTCCGAGAACTCGGGGCTATAGGTCTCGCGGAAAGCAGGCTCGGCGTCGTAGCCGGGGAAGAAGACCGAAATCTTGTTGGACTCGAAATCAATGCCCTCAAAGCTGTCGACGTAGTTGATTGTGTTGTAGTAGACGCTGATCTCGTCGTGGTATTGATGGTCGCGGGCAAGCACGTAGAACTCGTCGAAGCAGCACAGGACGGGGACAGCGCGAGGATCCTCCGAGGCACGGCTCAAGACCTGCTGATACAGCTCCACGTCAATATTGCTCTTATAGATATAGCTACCGCGATAGATCACGCAAGCTCCGTTGTCGGGACAAAAGGCGAGGCGGTTCTTGATGCCCTCGAACATCTCCTCGAGCTTGGGGGCGGGACGTCCGCTGGCGGGGCAGAATACGATGCCGGCGTCGGCGAGCTTGTCCAGGCGCTCATCAAGACCCTGGGGCAGCACGCGCTCGTCGGTCAGCAGCGTCTTGTCCATATCGACGGCGAGAATCTTAATGTTGCCGATGTTGGCGTCCGATTCGTAAGTTTGCATAAAAATGCGCCTTTCGTTTCGAGATTGTTTCAGACGTTATAACCATCAACTAGTAGTCGAGCGTATTTTCGCAGGAATGGTGCGTATTTGCACTGCAATTCACAAACTAATGAAAAAACTTTTCAGAAATTTGAATTTGTCGCTTGCGCAGCGTGCACTTTAGCGTAATATGGCGAACATCGAAAACGGAGACGGCAAAAGAGCCGCTTACCGAGGAAAAGGTACCGTTTGCGATATTTGAATTGCGCCCGGCGATACGTGAAGGGAGAGGCAGATGCAGTTCGTAAAGATCATCACCACTGCAGACAATGCCATCCGACGCCAGCGCGCAATTTCCCGACGACGATAACAATCGTCTCTGTCCGCATGGGGCGCAATGCCTCAACAGAGTCATTTTGAGGTCGTTGGGTTTAAGCACGACATAGGCGCATGTTTCTAGGGCATGCCTGTGATGCATTCTGCTGAATAACCTGATATTGCACGGTTTTTGACCTCAAGGTGACTTGCAACTGACCGATGTTCTAACTAGCTACCAAGGGCGAAAGGAAACAGCCATGAGCAAGGAAAAAGTCGTTCTCGCATATTCCGGTGGTCTTGATACATCCGTATGTGTCAAGTGGCTCCAGGACGAGAAGAATCTCGATGTCGTTTGTGTCTGCGGCAACGTGGGCCAGGAAGAGACCGGACTGGATGCCAAGAAGCAGAAGGCGCTCGACCTGGGCGTTCTCGATTGCCAGGTGCTCGACCTGCGCGACGAGTTCTCCGATGAGTTCCTGACCAAGGCCATCGCCGCAAACTCCATGTATGAGAATAAATACCCGCTGCTCTCCGCCCTGTCTCGCCCGCTGCTCGCTAAGAAGCTCGTCGAGGTCGCCCACGAGTTTGGCGCGACCTACGTTGCCCACGGCTGCACCGGTAAGGGTAACGACCAGGTCCGTTTTGAGGCCGCCGTCAAGGCCCTCGACCCCGAGCTCAAGGTTATCGCCCCGGTTCGCGAGTGGGACCTGAAGTGCCGTCCCGACGAGGTCGCCTATGCCCACGCCCACAACGTGCCGGTTCCCGAGGGTGCCAACGACAACCCCTACTCCATCGACGACAACCTGTGGGGTCGTGCCATTGAGTGCGGTCACCTGGAGGATCCCTGGAACGAGCCGCTCGATGACGCTTGGGTTATGACCAAGAACCCCGAGGACACTCCGGACACCCCGACCTACACCGAGATTGAGTTTGAGGCCGGCAAGCCCGTCGCCGTAGACGGCAAGAAGATGAAGCTCTCCGAGATCGTCATCGCCCTCAACAAGATCTCCGGCGACAACGGCTTTGGCCGTCTTGACCTGGTTGAGGATCGTCTGGTGGGCCTCAAGAGCCGCGAGTGCTACGAGGTTCCCGGCGCCCTGACGCTCATCACCGCCCACAAGGCGCTCGAGGACATCTGCGTCGAGGGCGACCTGCTCAAGACCAAGATCAAGCTCGAGCAGGATTGGGCCACCGCCGTGTACAACGGCCAGTGGTACAGCCCGCTCAAGAATGCGCTCGACGCCTTTATGGCCGACACCCAGAAGTTCGTGACCGGCACCGTCCGCCTGAAGTTCTTTAAGGGTAACTGCCATGTCGTCGGCCGCAAGAGCCCCTTCAGCCTCTACGACTACGGTCTGGCTACCTACGACCGCGACACCACGTTTGACGAGAAGGCCAGCGCCGGCTTTATCGAGATCGATACGCTGTCGCTCAAGACGTGGGCAAAGGTCCAGGGCCCCAGCTCTGCTGCCGCCCAGGCCTAGCGCCTCCTTCCCTTGGTATCCGCGCGGCCCATCCGCGTGATACATAACGGGCGCACGGGGTCCCTACCTTTCGTTATGCTTGCTGACACTTCTTAACATCGGTGGCCCCTACGTTCCGCCCGCATATATGACGCCGCATCCGCGGCTGAGTCCGAGCCCCGCCGGGGTTGTCCGGCGGGGCTCCTTCTATCAATTTGGCGGCTCTGCACCTATATATAAGGAGTATCCATTATGTTCAATGCTATTGCGCATGCTTTACTTGCCCTCGCGCCCGAGATCGATGCTGCAAAGGTCGAGGACGTCCCTATGAGCCTGAAGGCCTGGATCGATGGGTCGCAGGGCAACATCCGGAGGGAGACGTTGGGCGCCAAGTGCCTGGTGCGTCACTTCTTTGCAAATTAGCAACATGGCCCCGAACGCGGTGGGGAATGTGCAAAACTAGCGGTTGATAAATCGCTTTAGCGACATGGCGCATTATTTTGAGCGCTTGTTTTGGTATTTGGAGAAAGGAGACGGTTCCATGGCTCTTTGGGGCGGTCGTTTTGAGGCGGGCGTGGCCGAGGTCACGCAGGAGTTTGGCGCGTCGCTGCCGGTCGACAAGCATCTCTATAAGCAGGATATCGCCGGCTCTAAGGCACATGCCAAGATGCTGGCCGCCCAGGGCATCATCAGTGCCGAGGATGAGCGGTCGATTGCCGAGGGCCTGACCGGAATCGAGCAGGATATCGATGCCGGCAACTTCATCTTCGATATCAACGACGAGGACATTCATATGTCCATCGAGAGCGAGCTGACGCGTCGCATCGGCGAGGCCGGTAAGCGCTTGCATACCGGACGTTCGCGCAACGACCAGGTGGCGACCGACACACGCCTGGGCGTCAAGGCGCTGGCCAAGGAGCTCATGGAGGCCAATCTTGAGCTGCGTCATGTGCTGGTGGATGCGGCCAAGAAGTACGACAAGGTGATTCTGCCGGGCTACACGCACATGCAGCATGCTCAGCCCGTGCTGCTGTCACATCATCTGCTAGCGTATTCCTGGATGTTCGCGCGCGACTTTACGCGTTTGAAGGCCGCCTTTGATGCCGCCGACAACTGCCCGCTGGGTGCTGCCGCGCTTGCCGGTACGAGCTATCCGCTCGATCGTCAGATGACGGCTGCCGAACTTGGCTTTGCGGGTGTGATTCCCAACTCGCTCGATGCGGTTTCCGACCGTGATTTCCTGCTCGATCTGCATTACGCCGGCTCCGTCATGGCCATGCACCTGTCGCGTCTTTCCGAGGAGATCGTGCTGTGGTCGAGCTCCGAATTTGGCTTTATCACGCTTTCCGACTCCTACTCCACCGGCTCGTCTATCATGCCGCAGAAGAAGAACCCCGACTTTGCCGAGCTTATCCGCGGCAAGAGCGGCCGAGTCTATGGCAACCTGGTGCAGCTGCTCGTGACGATGAAGGGCCTTCCGCTTGCTTATAACAAGGACTTGCAGGAGGACAAGGAGGGCGCGCTCGATACCGCTCACACGCTCATGCAATGCCTGTCGGTTATGGCCGGTATGATTTCGACTTGGACTGTCAACGAGGATGCCATGGCGCGCGAGTGCGGCGTGGGGCACCTTGCTGCCACCGATGTTGCCGATTACCTGGCTAAGCGTGGTCTGCCGTTCCGCGAGGCGCATGCCGTGGTAGGCCATTTGGTCCTGATGTGCGAGAAGCGCGGCTGCAATCTTGAGGACCTGCCGTTTGAGGTGTTCCAGGAGGCAAGCCCGCTCTTTGAGCGCGATATTACCGAGGCGCTCGATATCCCGTCGATTGTCGCCGCGCGCACGACCGAGGGCGGCACCGCTCCTGCCGCCGTTGCGGTGCAGTTGCAGCGTGCTGAGGCACAACTCGTTGCCGACGAAGGCGTGTTTGGATCGCTGACCAAGGTCGTCGAGATGGGCCACGGGGCAAAGTAGGGATTTGACTGAAGCGGCTTTGGCCATTTATCGATAAATCGTTTTTGCTTTACGGGCGTCTGCTGATGTGGGCGTCCGTATTTTGTTGCTATGGGGGAGGGGCTTGTCGAGAACTTCTGTAGGACCTTTGGGCAGGTTGTGAAGGGGTTACGTTCGCGGGCGGCAACCGACCGCCTGCTCGGTTCGATGCGGTTGATGGGCGGTCGGATGGTACTCTAATCGGGCTTCGAAACAGAAGTGACACATATGGAACGCTTCAATAAATTGCAACGTTTCAATAAACAGCTTTTTGTTTAACTGCAGCTAAAACTCTGTTACGATGCAGTCCAGGCGGGTGCCGGAATGGGACTTGGGCACGCGCGAACCTACTTGAAAGGCTACCTTATGGCTATCGAGAAGACCTTCATCATGATTAAGCCCGACGCCGTGCGCGACCGCAAGATCGGCGAGATTGTTGCTCGCATTGAGCGCAGCGGCCTTGTCATCGAGCGCATGGAGATGACCACGCTCGAGCGCGCTACCGTCGAGGAGCACTACGCCCATCTGGCCGACAAGCCCTTCTTTGGCGGTCTCTGTGACTTTATGACGAGCGGTCCGGTCGTCAAGATGGTCGTTTCCGGTCTCTCCGCTGTTGCTAAGATGCGCACCCTCATGGGCGCTACTAATCCGCTTGACGCTGCTCCTGGTACCATCCGCGGCGACTTTGCCGTCGATGTCAACGCCAACGTGATCCACGGCTCCGACTGCTTGGAGAACGCCGAGATTGAGATCAAGCGCTTCTTTGGCTAAACCAGCTTTGACTCCTTAAAGCTGTTAGCGTGTGGCTTGGGCGCCGCGGAACTCCATCCGCGGCGCTC
>CAJMBB010000133.1 GCA_905211615.1 uncultured Collinsella sp.
AAGGAGCAGGACAAGGCGCCACACATGGTCGAGGACGTTTTGAAAGCTAAGCCCGGCCCCCGCCGGACAGGTCACACTACTCGCAGAGCAGCTTAGCGATCTGGACGGCGTTGGTTGCCGCGCCCTTACGGATTTGGTCGCCGCAGCACCAGAAGGTGATGCCGCGCGCAGCCTCGGGGTTCGAGATGTCGCGGCGCACGCGACCGACCCAGATCAGGTCCTGGTCGGACGTGTCCATCGGCATGGGGAAGCGGTCGTGTGCATCCTCGGCAGCCATATCGTCAACCAGCTTGACGCCGGGAGCGGCAGCCAGCGCAGCACGGGCCTCGTCAACCGTAATGTCACGCTCGAACTCGAGCGTGATGCTCTCGGAGTGCGAACGCAGCACGGGCACGCGCACGCAGGTGCAGTTCACGCGCAGCTCGGGCAGATGCATAATCTTGCGGCCCTCGTTTTGTAGCTTCATCTCCTCGGAGGTAAAGCCCTCCTCCTTGACGCCGCCAATCTGTGGAATCAGGTTACTCGCCAGCTGGGCGGCAAACGCGCGCGGCTCGGGAATCTCCTCGCCGCGGCCCAGGGCGGCCAGCTGAGCCTCGAGCTCAGCCATACCGGGGGCACCGGCGCCCGAAGCTGCCTGATACGTCGAAACAATCATGCGCTTTACGCCGGCAAGCTGGTGCAGCGGCCAGGTGGGAACCAGGCCGATAATGGTCGCACAGTTGGGGTTGGCGATAAGGCCGCGATGCCACTTGATATCGTCGGCATTGATTTCGGGCACGACCAGCGGCACCTTGGGATCCATGCGGAAGGCGTGGCTGTTGTCGACCACGACGGCGCCGCGCTTGACGGCCTCGGGTAGCAGCTCCTTCGCGATATCGTCGCCGGCGGCGCCGAGCACGATGTCGCAGCCCTCAAAAGCCTCGGGGCAAGTCTCTTCGATCACGATTTGCTCGCCGCGGAACTCAACGGTCTTGCCCGCGGAGCGTGCGCTTGCCAACAGTTTGAGCTTGCCGACCGGGAACTCCTGCTCGTTGAGGCACTCGAGCATCTGGGTGCCCACGGCTCCCGTCGCGCCCAAAATAGCAACCGTGTACTGTTTCATGCTTCCCCCTTTAAAGGTTGTGGCTTTTGCCCGCACGCCGAGCAGGCCGATTATTGTTGCCAGTTTATACAAGAACAGGGCGGGCACGAAACCCGCCCCGTCGAAACGAAACCGAAACGAAACGCCCCGCCGTAGATTTTTGAGACATGACCCAAAAATCTACCGAGCAGTCGCTACTTTTTGAGCGCGGCCAGGGTGGGATCGGCCGGCGCGGGAGCCTCCAGATCGGAGACCTTCACAATGCCGTTCTCGTCGGAGAAGGCACGGTAAATGGTCCGAATCGCCAGGTCGAAGTCTTTCTCCTCGACACCAATAATGATGTTGATCTCGTCGCAGCTCTGCGAAATCATACGCACGCTCACGCCGGCCTGGCCAAGCATGCCAAACAGGTGGCCCGAGATGCCTGCACGACCGCGCAGGTTACGACCGACGGTCGCGATGAGCGCCAAGCCCTCGACAACCTCGATCTCGAGCGGCTCGACCTCCTGCTGGATGTCGCCCACAAGTGAGTACAGCGAATCATGCACATCCTGCTCCTGCACCACGGCGCCAAAGCGGTCGACACCAGTAGGCATGTGCTCGACGGAAACGTCATAGCGCTCGAAGACCGAAAGCGCGCGGCGCATAAAGCCAACACGGGGCTTGGTGCGGTCGCGGGCAACGTTGATGGCGACAAAGCCGCGCTTGCCGGTCACGCCGGTAATGATGGGCTCCGCCTCGCCCTCATCAGCCGTCTCGCTAATGATGGTACCGGGGTCCTGCGGCGCATTGGTGTTCTTGATGACCAGCGGAATACCCGCCTCGCGCACGGGGAACACGGCCTCCTCGTGCAGGACGCTTGCGCCCATGTACGAAAGCTCGCGCAGCTCCTCGTAGGTAACGCGCGCAATGGGCTGAGCCTCGGGAACAATACGCGGATCGGCAGAATAGAAGCCCGAGACGTCGGTCCAGTTCTCGTACAGGTCGGCGCCCAGGCACTTGGCCAAGATCGAGCCCGAGATATCGCCACCGCCTCGATCGAGCAGCTTGATCTGGCCCTCGCGCGTCGCGCCGTAGAAGCCAGGCATAACGAAGCCGCCCTGCTGGCCATACTCCTGCACCAGCTCGGAGGTGCGATTCATGCTGAGCGTACCGTCGTGATGGAACGCCACAACCGTCGCGGCGTCCAGGAACGGTAGGCCCAGGTACTCAGCCATCAGGCGAGCGGTAAAGTACTCGCCACGGCTCACAAGCTCCTCGGTGGAGTAGCCGCCCGAGCGGGCGCGCTCGGCAAAGGCCGCGAACTCCTCACGGATGGGATAGGTGAGCTCCAGCTCGTCAGCGATATCAAAATAGCGCTGGCCAATGTCCTCGAGCAGCTCCTCACACGACACGTGGTACTTAACGTGTGCATTGACCAGATAGAGCAGGTCGGTCACCTTGGTGTCGCCCTTAAAACGGCGACCGCAGGCGGAAACCACCACAAAACGGCGAGCCGGATCGGCATCGACGATGGCCTTGATCTTCTTGAAGTGTTCGGCGTCGGCGACCGACGAGCCGCCAAACTTGGCAATCTTAATCATGGGCTGGAGGTTACCTTTCTAAAAGCCTCTGCGAACCTGTTTTGCGTGCTCTGATACCATGGGTTTCACCGATTGGGACCAAGGCATCCGAGGAGCAGTGTTATATGGGAACTTATCATAGTACACGAGGACGCACTTTATCGTGCTCAAGTAAGGTGGCAATCCGTACCGGCATCGCTCCCGACGGGGGTTTGTTTGTCTCGGACGAGCTCGGCACCCAGCAGGTCGATATCAGCTCGCTTGCAGATAAATCGTACTTTGAAATCGCTCAAGATGTGTTGGGAATGTTACTGAATGATTACACGGCCGAAGAAATTTCGGCGTGTGTCGACGAGGCATACCGCGGCACGTTCGCGAGTGAAGAGGTAACGCCGCTCCTCAAACTCGACGCAGCGCCGGGCACCGACGCCCCTCAGACCTATGTTATGGAGCTCTTTGGCGGCCCCACAAGCGCCTTCAAGGACGTCGCCCTGCAGATGCTCCCCCGCCTGATGGCCCGCACCTCCGCCAAGGACGGCGGCGCCGAGCGCATCATGATCGTCACTGCCACGTCGGGCGACACCGGCAAGGCCGCACTCGCCGGTTTTGCCGACGCTCCGGGCACGGGTATTACCGTCTTTTATCCCGAGGGCAAGGTCAGCCGCGTGCAGAACCTGCAGATGTCCACACAGGAAGGCGACAACGTCGCCGTCTGCGGCATCCGTGGCAACTTCGACGACGCCCAGAGTGCCGTCAAGCGCATCTTTGCCGATAAGGAGCTTGCCGAGCGTCTTGAAGCCGCCGGCACGGTGCTTTCGAGCGCCAACTCCATCAACGTCGGGCGCCTGGTGCCGCAGGTCGTCTACTACTTTGCCGCCTATGCGCAGCTGCTGCGCGCCGGCGCCATCGAGGCCGGCGATGCCGTGGAGTTCTGCGTGCCGACCGGCAACTTTGGCGATATCCTGGCCGGCTACTATGCCAAGCGCATGGGTCTGCCCGTCGCCAAGCTCATCGTCGCGAGCGACAAGAACAACGTGCTGGCTGACTTCCTGACCACCGGCGTCTACGACCGCAACCGTCCGTTCTTCACGACCATCTCGCCGTCGATGGACATCCTCATCAGCTCCAACCTGGAGCGCATGCTCTACTTCCTGTCCGATGGCGACTGCGAGCTCGTTGCCGGCCTTATGGAGCAGCTTGCCCAGACGGGTCGCTACGAGGTGCCCGCCGAGCTGCTGACCAAGATCCAGAGCGTGTTTGGCTGCGGTTGGGCCAGCGAGGACGAGGTCCGCGCCGCCATCAAGAGCTGCTGGGGCGCGAACGGCTACGTGATCGATCCGCACACCGCTTGCGGCTATCACGTCTTCGAAAAGGTCGCTCCCGCCGAGGGCGCCAAGGCCCGCGTGCTGCTTTCGACCGCCAGCCCCTACAAGTTCCCACGCGCCTGCTGCGACGCTCTGGGGCTTAACGTTCCCGAAGACGACTTTGAGGCTATGCGCGTGCTCGAGCAGGCAACCAATACGGTCGCCCCGACCCAGCTCGCCGAACTCGACTCCAAGCCCGTCCGCTTCGAAGACGTCTGCGACGTCGATGAGATGGCAAGCTACGTAGAGCAGGCTGCAAAAAAGATGGCTACCAACTAAACCCCATATAAGGCGCCGGCGAAAGCCGGCGCACTTTCTTTTAATTTGGCTCCCCAGCGCGGTGAGCAGGCGGCGTAGGTCGGTTTCACGCTTGCTCCGTCGCGAGTTCCGCACGAGCCGAAGGCCACTAAATGTAGCCTTCGTGCGAGCAGGACTGTCCGAGCAGCGGAGCAAGCGTGAAACCGACCCCCAGGAGGACCAACAACAATGATCAAGATCACCGTCCCCGCCACCAGCGCAAACCTAGGCATCGGCTACGACACCCTCGGCATGGCCGTCAGCCTCTACTCGCACTTCACCTTCGAGCGCGCCGATAAGCTCACCATCACCGGATGCCCCGAGGAGTTCCAAAACGAGAACAACCTGGTCTACGTCAGCTTTGTCGATGCGCTGGCCGCATGGGGCGAGCCGGCCTTCCCCGTCGCTATCGACATCCAGACCGACGTGCCCGTCGCCCGCGGCCTGGGTTCCAGCTCCACCTGCGTCGTCGCCGGCATCATGGCGGCCGCCGCGCTGACGGGCCACACCGTCGACCGTGCCGAGCTCGTCCGCATCGCCACCGAGGTCGAGGGGCATCCCGATAACGTCGCTCCCGCCATCCTTGGCGGCGCCGTCTGCTCCTTTACGCCGACTGATTCGCTCCCCCAGTGCCTGCGCTACGAGGTGAGCGATCGCTTGCGTTTTATTACCGTGATTCCGCCCTACGAGGTACATACGAGCGAGGCGCGCAAGGTCGTGCCGCAGGAGATTCCGCTCTCCACCGCCGTGTGGCAGATGGGCCGTATCGCCGGCATGACGCGCGGCCTGGAGACCGGCGACCTTGACCTGATTGCCGCCGCCAACGACGACCGCATCCAGGAGCCCTATCGCCGCCGCCTCATCCCCGACTACAACGCCGTGCGCGACACCTGCCTTAACGGAGGCGCCAAGACCATCTGGATCAGTGGCTCCGGCTCGACCCTCATGGCCGTGACTGACGACACCATCGTGGCAAAGTTCCTACAGGTCAAGCTGCGCGAGCAGTTCCCCAAGTGCGACACGCACATTCTGACGTGCGACACGGAAGGCGCCCAGATCGAATACCTGTAGCGTCCTGCCTCATTGCTCTCACCGGTCCCCTTGGGGCTTCCCCTGAAAACGTCCTCGATCATGAATTGCCCCGTCGTGCGCTTCGCGCGACGG
>CAJMBB010000134.1 GCA_905211615.1 uncultured Collinsella sp.
CGCTGACGTTTGCTCGACCTGAGTGGGCCGATTTGGTTCGCATGCCGTCTTCACGGGTATCATGGTGAAAGCGATTTCAACGACGGGGGTTCTCGTGGTAAAGATGAAAGATGTGGCCGAGCTGGCCGGCGTTTCGAGCGCCGCCGTCTCGCGCTACCTCAACGGTGGCTACATATCGACGGACAAGGCCGAGCGCATTAAGAAGGCGATTGAGCTGACAGGATACGTGCGGTCCAGTCAGGCTCGCGCGCTGCGCACCGGTTCCACTAAGCTCATCGGCGTCATCGTACCTAAGATTAACTCGGAATCCGTAAGCCGCATTACCGCCGGTATTGGCCAGGTGCTCGGTCGCCGTGGCTACCAGATGCTGCTTGCCAATACCGATAATGCGGCCGATCGCGAGCTCGAATACCTCGATTTATTCCAAAACCATCCGGTTGACGGCATTGTGCTGGTGGCAACCATGATCACCGACGAGCACCGTCGCGCGATTGACTCGTGCCGTGTGCCCATTGTGCTGATCGGTCAACATGTCGAGGGCGCGGCGTGCGTGTATCACGACGATTACGAGGCCGCTTTTGAGCTGGGCCATGCGCTTGCGGGTCGCGTGGACGGCAAGATCGCTTACATTGGGGTTACCGAGGAGGACCGCGCGGCTGGTTATGACCGCCGTCGCGGTTTTGAGGCCGGCTTGCGCGCCGCGGGTAACCCGCTCGATGCCGCCTTGATTCGTCTGGGCTCGTTTACGCTCGACTCGGGCTATGGTGCGGCGCGTGAACTGCTTTCTGCCGCTCCCGATGTTTCGTTTATCGCGTGCGCGACCGATACCATGGCGGCGGGCGCGCTTCGTGCCATCGATGAGGTTCGCGGCGTGGGCGAGGGCATGCATCGCGTAAGCGGTTTTGGCGACAACGCGTTTTTGCGCGCGCTGACGGGCGGCATTCCCACCGTGCATTATGGCTACCTGACCAGTGGCGTCGAGGCGACCAATATGCTGATCAACACGCTCGATGGCGTGGAGGGGGAGAGCGGTCTAAAGACGCTCAAGCTCGGCCATCAGCTTATGAATGTCTAGGCCTTGGACGTCTGCCTGCCTCTGAGTCGTCTGTTTTTGCCTTAAAACTACCATTCGCCGGCCTATTCCTACCGTTCACCCTAAAGTGAAAACGATTACAGACATATGAAACTGAAATCGTTTACAGTGTAAGTATCAAAGATGGCCGGGTGTACATGCGCCCGTTGGAGGAAAGGGAAGTCATGGACTACCGTAAATCAGCCCAAGAGGTGCTCGACAACGTCGGAGGCGCCGGCAACGTTGTTTCGGCCGCACACTGCGCCACGCGTCTGCGCCTGGTGATTGCCGATAACGCCAAGGTCGACACGGAGGCCCTCGAGAATATCGACGGCGCCAAGGGCGTCTTTGAGGCCCAAGGCCAGCTCCAGATTATTTTTGGCACTGGCACCGTCAACAAGGTCTACGAAGAGTTCATCGCGCTCAGCGGCGTCGAGGCTGCCACCAAGGCCGAGGTCAAGGAGGCCGCGGCGCAGCAGCAGAACATCTTTATGCGTGCCATTAAGGTGCTCGGCGACGTCTTTGTCCCCATCATCCCCGCCATCGTGGCTTCGGGCCTGCTGCTGGGCATTATGAGCGCCCTCAACTTTATGGCCTCCAACGGCTTTATCGCGCTCGACACCAATAACTTTATCTACAAGATCGCCGACCTGGTCTCGGGCACGTCCTTTGGCATTCTGCAGATCCTGATCGGCTACTCCGCCGCCAAGGCCTTTGGCGCCAACCCGTACCTGGGTGCCGTCGTCGGAGGTGCGTTCATCAACTCCTCGCTGCAGAGCGCCTACACGGTTGCCTCCGAGGGCGTTCAGACCATGGTTACCGTCATCCCCGGCGTCTACAGCTTTGAGTGGGTCGGTTATCAGGGCCACGTGATCCCCATCGTCATCGCCTGCGCCATTCTGGCCTTCCTCGAGAAGCGTCTGCACAAGATCGTTCCCGAGATGTTTGACCTCTTTGTGACTCCGCTCGTCTCCGTGTTCGTGACCGTGCTCGTGACGCTCGTTGCCGTCGGCCCCATCTTTGTCTGGGCCGAGAACGCCATCCTCGGCCTGATCCAGGCTCTGCTGACCCTGCCCTTCGGCATCGGTTCCTTTATCGTCGGTCTGTTCTATGCCCCCACGGTCGTTACCGGTATCCACCAGATGTACACCGCTATCGATCTGGGCCAGCTCGCCCAGTACGGCGTGACCTACTGGCTGCCCATCGCCAGCGCTGCAAACATCGCCCAGGGTGGCGCAGCGCTTGCCGTTGCCTTTAAGACCCGCGATGCCAAGATTAAGGGCCTGGCGCTTCCTTCGGCTCTGTCCGCCTTCATGGGTATTACCGAGCCTGCCATCTTCGGCGTGAACCTGCGTTTCTTTAAGCCCTTCATCGCCGGCTGCATCGGCGGCGGTTGCGGTGCCCTGGTCTGCGCGCTCACCTCGCTTGCCGCTTCCGGCACCGGCGTTACCGGCATCTTCGGTATCCTGCTGTGCCTGGCCCAGCCCGTGCAGTACGCGATCATGTTCGCGGTCGCCGCGCTGGTTTCCTTTGGCGTCTCGTTTGTCCTGTACAAGGACGAGCCCAAGGCTTCCGAGCAGGCCTAAGAGCTTTTGATTGAGGGGTGCCCGCGGGTTGTATGCTCGCGGGCGTTTCCCGTATCCGGTGCCGATCTCTGGCGCCTTGTTACTTTCGATCCGTTAGGACTTTGATATGTCTAATGCACTTGGTCGAGACCTTGCAAAGCTGGTTGCCGCTGTTGACGCTGCCGCCTCTGAGTGCGGTCATGGCGCGTATGGTCAGCACTTCCATATTATGCCGCCCGCGGGTTGGCTCAACGACCCCAACGGTCTTTGCCAAGCAGGCGGCGTGTTCCACGCTTATTTTCAATATGCGCCGTTTGATGTCGAGGGTGGCGTTAAGGCCTGGGGTCATGCGACGAGCCGCGACCTTATGACGTGGGACTACGTTGGCGCCCCATTGCTGCCCGACGAGCCGTTCGATTGCCATGGCGTGTATTCGGGCTCCGCGCTTGCCGAGGACGGTCGCATTCGCGTGCTTTATACGGGCAACGTTAAGCTTTCCGATTCGGACGGGACGTACGACTACGTCAATACCGGCCGCCGCGCTGATACCGTCTATGTGGAGAGCGTTGATGGCCTTGCCGGTCGGGAGTTCAGCCAAAAGCGTGTGGTGCTGGCCTCCGAGGATTATCCCGAGGATTTGACCTGCCATGTGCGTGATCCCAAGGTGTGGCGTGACGCGGACGGGCGTTATCACATGGTGCTGGGCGCGCGTCGTCGCGTGGACGGGCCGCATGTCGATAGCCGTTTTTGTGAGATGCACGGCGAGGGTGCCGGGCGCGATGTGGGTGAGATCCTGGTATACGGCTCGGCTGACATGTTTAGCTGGCAGCTCGAGAGCCGTGTGTCTACGCCCGAGCGCTTTGGCTTTATGTGGGAGTGCCCGGGGTATCTGGAGCTTGAGGCGGATGGCGCCGTACCGGCGAAGTTCCTTTCCTTTTCTCCCCAGGGGCTCGAGGGCGGTCGTTGGGACCGCGGCAACGTATACGCTGCTGGCTACATGCCTGTATCGGGCGACATCACTGGTGGCAAGGACGCTTATGAGCTTGGCGAGTTCCGCCTGTGGGACGCTGGTTTTGACTTCTATGCTCCGCAGGAGTTCACGGCCGAGGACGGTCGCCATATTCTAATCGGCTGGATGGGCATGCCTGATGAGCCGACCTATGGCAACGCGCCTACCGTGGCGTGCGGCTGGCAGCACTGCATGACGGTGCCGCGTGAGCTTACAGCCGGTGCCGACGGCGTGGTGCTGCAGCAGCCGGCTCGCGAGATCGAGCACCATTATGCCTCGGTGCGCGTGGGGGAGGGCTCGTTGGAGGTTGACGGCGATACCTGCTTTGACGTTGTTGCCAACGGTGTCGATGGCGCATTTACCGCGATGGTTGATGGCGAGCTGAAGCTGGAGTTTATGCCCGCCGAGGGCGAACTGCCCTCGCGCTTTGAGATGCGATTTACCGATGAGGGTTGCGCTTCTGCCGGCTGTGGTCGTACCGTGCGCTGGGAGCCCGTCGACGAGGTGCGCAACGTGCGCATTGTCGGCGATGTCTCGTCGGTCGAGGTGTTTGTGAACGATGGCGCGCTCGTGTTCTCGACGCGCATCTATCCCGAGTCCTATGGCGTGACCGTTGACGCTCCGGGTGCGAGCGTGAACTATCACACGCTCATCATCTAGGCGATTCGTCGCATATCGGCGCTATACTGCAGCCGTTGCCCACGATGCGGGGAACACCCGCATCGTGGGTTTTTGCTTATGAAGGGACGGTGCCGTGTGGACGTGCAACAGCTAGAAGAGGCCTGGGCTGCAAGGGCCGGCGCGCGCGAGGCGTGGTTGCTTGCGGCCTCGCATTCGCCAGCAGCGCTGTCGCAGCTGGGGATTGTGCGTCCCTGCGACCGCCTGGTTGCGTTTGCCGATGACTTTACCGAAGCGTTTGCGCGCGGCTTTGATGGCTGCGATGTCGCGCTGGTGGGCTCGCCGTCCGCCGAGGCGTTTGCCGCTGCGTCCGAGGGCTTTGATGCTTCGTTTGATGCCGAGGGGCCGCACCTGTGGTGGTTTGTCAACTCCATCGGCGGGTTTGGTCTGCGTGTGCCCGACCTTCGCGCTCTTGGCCGCGCGGCTCGTGAGGCCCGCGCGCTGCTGGTTGTGGACAACACCGTGGCATCGGCTTTTGGCTGCGATCCGCTGCGGTTGGGTGCTGCGCTGTCGCTCGAGGCGCTCGATCGCGTGTGCGCCGGCAAAGCTCCGCGCAAGCTCGTTGCCGCTTCGGTGGCGCGCTCGCAACTCAAGCGCCATCGTGTGGATGCCGCGGCTGAGTGCGTGCATGCCCTGCTTGAGGGCTGTGGCTTGGCCAAGCTTGATTTGCCTGCTGACGAGGCCGCTGTGCTGGAGCGCGGGTTGCCCTCGCTCGACGCCCGCATGCAGGCGCACTTCGACCGCGCACGTGCGCTGGCCGAGTATCTGGGCGCCAACGAGGTGGTGCGCAACGTGCGCTATCCCGGACTGAGCTCGCATCCCGACCATGCTGTTGCAACGGGAATCCTCGAGCATGGCTTTGGCCCGGCAGTTGAATTCGACCTTATCGAGCGTAGTGCAGATGATCTTTTCGATGTTTTGCCGGGGGAGTTCCGCACATCGCCCGCCGGCGGCGCAACGACGCGCCTTTCGGCCCCACGCGGCAAGCAGGGGAGCACCGTCCACCTCTTCGCCGGCACCGACGACCCCCTGGTCGTAGCGTCCGCCCTAGACAACGCCCTTCGTAAATTAGGAGGCTTCGGTAGTTTGTGTGACAAGGGGCTAGCCTAGGCAGCAACGCTC
>CAJMBB010000135.1 GCA_905211615.1 uncultured Collinsella sp.
CGGCAGGTCGGCATGTCAATCCTGGTCTAACAGAGCCTTATTTAATCCCCGTCCCGAAATTTCAGCGCCGCCCGAGAAAGCTAAACGCCTTCTGGCAGGTTGTCCCGGGCCGAGGGCGGCCACCTTGATCGCCCTCGGCCCTCACCCACCTCAACTGCTCCTCAATTACATAGAGCTGGTCGAAAAGGGCGCAAGCTAGCGGGCGCCTTCCTCGTCGTCGTTGGGTCGGTAGGTGATGAACTCGATAACAAAGGCCAGAACGGCAGAGACGAGTGAGGCGATGATCGCGTAGATCATGTGGGAGATCCCGGCGCCACCAGGGGTCCCGTCGATGAAGTTGAGCAGGTTGAAGACGCCGAGGCCGCCCGAGATGTACATGAGGGCGCCCGTCATTCCCACGATGGCGCCGCCCACGGCGGAGCTCAGGCATGCCACGACGAACGCGCGCTTGTTGGGGAGGGCGATACCGTAGATGCCCGGCTCGGTGACGCCGAAGAAGAAGGCGGAGATCATCGCGGGAAGGGCGATGCCGCGGAAGCGCTCGTCCTTGTTTCTGAGGTACATGGCAAAGATGACCGCTCCGAGCGCGAACCCGTGGCCGATGGTGGCGGCGAGCACGCTGTCGTGGCCTAGGGTGTTCAGGTTCATGATGGAGATGGGGATGAGGCTCCAGTGGAAGCCAAAGATGACGAGGCACATCCACAGTCCGCCGACCAGGGCGCTGCCCAGGACGGAACCAACCACGGGGAGCTGGAAGATGAACGAGAACGCCGCGCTCAGCAGGTTGGTGATGAGGGTGGCCACCGGGCCGATGACGAGGTAGCCCAAGACGATGGAGACCGTCATCGTGGCGAGCGGGACGAGGAACATCTTGAGCGCAGTCGGCATCCAGCTCTTGAGCCAGCGCTCAAGGATAGAGCCGAACCACACCATGAGAAGGACGGGGATCACCGAGCTCACGTAGCCGGACGCGGGCATGATGATGGGGAGCCCGAGGGCGGTGGCGTACCACGAGAACGTGCCGGCCACGCCGAGGTCGATGCTGCCGAGCGCCTCACCCGAGGTCAGGGCGACCATCGTCGGGTAGAGGAGCGCCACGCCGATTGCCACGCCGGTGAACTCGTTCATGCGGAACTTGCGCGCGGCACTGAACGCCAGGGCGACGGGGAGGAAGTAGAAGAAGCCGTCAGCCACGGTGTAGAGCAGCGTGTAGAGGCCGTCGTTTGCAAAGGCCGGGACGAAGTAGGTGATGAGGGCAAGCAGTCCCTTCATGATGCCTGCGGCGGCAAGCGGTCCCAGGATGGGCTGGAAGATGCCAGAGATGAGGTCGATGACGACGGAGGCAACGGTCTTATCGCCCTGGGGCTCGTCGTCGGCGCTTGCGCCGCCCGAGAAGTTGCCGGCCTCCAGGACCGCGTCGTAGACGTCCTCGACGATGTTACCCACGACCACCTGGTACTGGCCGTTGGCCTGGATGACCTGGATAACGCCCTTGAGGGCCTCGATCTTGGCAGTGTTGGCGCGGGACTCGTCCTTGAGCTTGAAGCGCACGCGCGTGATGCAGTGCGCGACGCTGGCGACGTTCTCGGCGCCGCCTACGTTCTCGAGTATGGATCTGGCCAGATCGTCGTATTTTTCAGCCATTATTTTCTCCTTAGCGATATTGCCCGGGCGGCTAGCCCAGGTCGCCTCCGTTGGTGGCGATGGCCTGTTGGTACCAGTAGAAGCTCTTCTTGCGCCTGCGCTCGAGCGTGCCGTTGCCCAGGTTGTCGCGGTCCACGTAGATGAAGCCGTAGCGCTTCTCCATCTCGCCGGAGCCCGCGCTCACGAGGTCGATCGGCCCCCAGGTGGTGTAGCCGAGCATCTCGACGCCGTCCTGTTCGATGGCATCGCGCATGGCCTCGATGTGCTCGCGCAGGTAGGCGATGCGGTAGTCGTCCTCGATCGTGCCGTCGGGAAGCACCTCGTCATAGGCGCCGAGGCCGTTCTCCACCACAAAGAGCGGCTTCTGGTAGCGGTCCCAGAGGTCGTTGATCGTGATGCGGAATCCCAGCGGGTCGATGACCCAGCCCCAGTCGCTCGTGCGCACGTAGGGGTTCTCCACGCCGGCGAAGGCGTTGCCCTCGGCGATGCCGCCCACGGAGTCGGGGTCGCCCGCGGTGCAGCGCGAGGAGTAGTAGCTAAACGAGATGAAGTCGACGGTGTTCTCCGCAAGGATGCGCTCGTCCTCGGCGGTCATGCCCACGTCGATGCCCTCGCGCTCGAGCATCTTGAGCGCGTAGCCGGGGTAGCGCCCGCGTGCCTGCACGTCCACGAAGAAGAGGTCCTCCTGGTTCTTGACCTGCGCCGCGCGGACGTCCTCGGGGCGGCAGGAGTAGGGGTAGTAGCTTCCCGCGGCGAGCATGCAGCCCACCTTGTTCTCCGGGTCGACCTCGTGGGCGATCTTGGTGGCCCAGGCGCTCGCCACGAGGTCGTTGTGCGCGGCGCGGTACTCGGCCTCGCGGGCATTCTCCCCGGGCTCGAGGACGATGCCGGCACCCATGAAGGGACGGTGCAAGATCATGTTCATTTCGTTGAACGTGATCCACCAGCGAACGAGGCCGCGGTAGCGGTTGAAGAGCACCGTCACGAGCCGCTTGTAGAGCTCGATGAGGGCGCGGTTTCGCCAGGCGCCGTACTTCTTGACGAGGTGGATGGGGCAGTCGAAGTGCGTGATGGTCACGAGGGGCTCGATCCCGTGCTCGCGGCAGCAGCGGAACACGTCCTCGTAGAAGGCGAGCCCGGCCTCGTTGGGCTCCTCCTCGTCGCCATTGGGGAAGATGCGGCTCCAGGCGATGGAGAGGCGAAAGACCTTAAAGCCCATCTCCGCGAAGAGGGCTATGTCCTCGCGGTAGCGGTGGTAGAAGTCGATGCCCGTCTGGGCCGGGTAGTAGTACCCGGGCTCAAAGTCGAGCATGCGCCTCAGGCCGCGGCTCACGTCGTTGCGATCCGGCCCGTGTGGGATGACGTCGACATTGGCAAGGCCGCGGCCGCCCTCGTCATAACCTCCCTCGCATTGGTTGGCGGCGGTGGCTCCTCCCCACAGGAACCCTTTTGGAAATGGCATGGTGCCTCCTTCTCTCTGGCGCCCCCACCTCTGCGGGGGACGCTTTAATAACGTCCTTGCGGCCTCGCGCGCCGGGCCCGTGGCCCTTTCCCTGATGCGCGCGGGCCGCCTGTGAAGGGGTGACTAGCTGACGGCTTGTCCCGCGGCAACGTGACGTGCCTCCCGGCCTTCGACCAGGGAGGGGACCTGTGCCAGGCATACGCCGGCGAGGATGATGGCGACGCCCAGCCACTCGACGCCGAGGACGATCATGGCGATGAGCAGGCCGGCGGGGAGTTCCGCGGCGGCCATGACGGTGGAGAGGCCCGCGGGCAGGTGCGGAGAGCCCATGCCGAAGAGCAGGACCGGGCAGAGCATGCCAAAGAAGCCGGCGATGACGGCAAAGGGCAGGATGCCCTGGGCGAGGACGCCCGAGACGACGTAGTCCGGGCACACCGTGAGCGACATGGCCACGGAGCCCGCGCACACGATGACGCCGCGCTGCTCGGACGAGCAGGGGGCCTCGACCCTGCCGGAGAGGGTGACAAAGAGGGAGCAGGACACGGCCGCCCCCAGTGCGCAGAGCAGGGCCACGGGGTCGTACCCGGTGATGCCGGTCTTGTAAACGCCGCTGGCGAACACCGTCCCAAAGACGATGACCAGGGCGGAGACTACTTGGAGGGGCCTCGGCGTCCGGCGCGTCATGACGGTCTGCCACACGAGCCCCAGCCACGTGAACTGGAAGAGGAGTGTGAGCGCCACCGGGGCGGGCAGCACGCTCATGGCGTAGCAATAGAGGATTGAGGTGAGGCAGGTGAGAGCTCCCAGGCCCATGAGCTTGAGGGCGAGCTTCCAGCCCACGCGCTGCCAGCGGTGCCCGAGCGCGTGGCCCGCGAGTGTGGCGATGGCGAAGAAGAGGCAGCCGAACCACGCCTGGCTCGCCACCTGCGCCGAGGTGAAGCCCGCGGCGCAGGCGAGCTTGTAGGTCGTGGCCATCGCGCCGTAGCAGGCGCCGCCCGCAAAGACCTGGAGCGCCGCCTTGGCCTGTCCCGCGCCCGCGGCTCCTGCCCCGGCGGCCTGTTGCTTGATTGTGTTTGTTTCTGCCATTAGGCTCCCTTCCGTCTGCTGTCTTGCAGACGCACATCCGTGCGTCTGTTCCCTGCAGTCGGAAGGTGGGCTCGTGCGGTCTTCTGGCGGTGCATGTGGTACCTGCTGCCAAGACGAAAAAAGCCACGCAACCGACTGCTCGGTTGCGTGGCAAAAAGGTGGCTAGCGCCCAGAAAAGTCCACGCGTTTTTAGACTGGGACAAAGTACTACAACAGGAGAGACGCCGTCAAGAAAAGCCGAGGAAAAAAGTGAGCCTCTGCCCGCCGTACCTGTGGCAGTCGTTCCCCAAACGGGGCGGTGCTGTTGGGGACTGTCTCGATCTGTAACAGTAAGACCCGGTTTTGGTCCGTAGATGTTACAGATTTAGACGTTTTGTCGGGGCGGTTTCCGTTTGTCTTGATCTGTAACAGTTAGGGGTCAAAAGTGGGTCTAGATGTTACAGATTGAGATTGTTGAGGATGGGTGAGGATAGCTAATTCGGACGGGGCTATTTTAAACATTGGGAAATCGAGCGTGGCAAGCGGAGGTCTTCGGGGTATAAGACGGCTAATTGTATGCCGCCTATGAAAGGAACCCTCATGCCCAGCGTTGCCGTTCTCGCCGCCGATGGCTTTGAAACTATTGAATGCTTGACCATGGTCGATGTCATGCGTCGCGGCGGCGTGCGTGCCACGCTCGTCTCGATTATGCCCACGCGTGAGGTCGTAAGCTCGCTGCAGATCCCCGTGACCTGCGATGCGCTCTTTGATGAGATCAACTTTGACGAGTACGACTGCGTCGTGCTGCCCGGCGGCCTGCCCGGTGCCACCAACCTGCGCGCCGATCAGCGTGTCTGCGACGTGGTCTGCGAGTTCGCCGCGACCAAGCACGTCGCCGCCATCTGCGCCGCCCCGTTTATCCTGGGCGAGCTCGACCTGCTCGAAGGGCGCCACGCCACGTGCTTCCCTGGCTTTGAGAAAAGCTTCCCCGAAGGCGCCTATACCGGCGAGAAGGTCACGCAAGACGGCAACATCATCACTGCCAGCGGCATGGCACAGTCACTCCCCTTTGCATTGGAGCTGCTGCGCACGCTCGCCGGCGACAAGGCCGTCGAGAAGGTCGCCGAGGGCATCCAACTATGATTTTGGCTTCCCAATC